>JAZFSJ010000360.1:0-12953 GCA_036446115.1 Thermodesulfobacteriota bacterium
CGCCTCATTCCTAAAGATTCGCGCGTTTTTCCGTGCATCTGGAGCTTTTTACTGCCTGGCTGAGCTCGGCCAAGCTGTCGCCTAATTTCCGACTTTTTACGAGTTCATCTTCCTCAAGAGAGTATTCTTTTCTCGTCCTTGATGATGAATCCTTCTAATGAGAGAGCATAGTAAGAGCGATCTTGGCTGCCCGTTTCGATGCCCCCGGCTCCCCTAGTTTTTTCTTGATTAAAGTAAGCTCTTCACAGATATTCTTATGGTAATGGTTATCTTCCAGCAGGCGAGTTACCTCATGGGTGATCCTTTCAGCATTTGCCTCTTCCTGTATCAATTCAGGCGCTACCTTTTTGCCGGCAATGATATTGGCCATACCGATGTAGGGTACCTTTACCAAGGCCTTTCCTATGAGGTAGCTCAAAGGAGACATCTTATATATAATGACCATAGGTGTTGTAAGGAGTGCGGTCTCTAGGGTAGCTGTACCTGAAGCAACCACAACAAGATGGGAACTGTCAATGACATCGTATATAGTGTCATCAACAATGGTGATTGTTACCATAGCGTTTTCAGTCAGTTTTACTATCTCTTCCTTTTTTAGCCCGGGTGCGATGGGTAAGATGAATTGCAGGTTGTCAAATCTCTTGCTCAGCAGCCCTGCAGCACCTACCATAGGTGGAAGTAGCTTCTTTACCTCACTTAGCCTGCTTCCCGGCAATAGTCCAATGGTTGTCTTTTTCTCATTGAGGCCAAATCGCTTAAGATTTTCTTCTTTTGATTTTTTAGCCTTCACGATATCCAGTAAGGGATGCCCTACGAAACTGACATCCATACCTTCTTTTTCATATAATGGGAGCTCAAAAGGAAACACCACAACCATTTTATCAACCAACTTACTGATCTTTTTGACCCGACCGGTTCTCCACGCCCATATCTGGGGACTAATGTAGTAGAGTACAGGAACATTGTATCTTTTGGCTACCTTTGCCAGACGGAGATTAAACTCGGGGTAGTCGATTAAAATTATGAGATCAGGCCGGTCATTTTTTAAGGAGTTCTTAAACCACTTAAAGACATGATAAAGATGTCCCAGGTGGCGTATAACTTCTGTGATTCCCATCACAGAGAGTTTTGAGATATCAAAGATGATGCGACCCCCTGCCTCCCTGAGTTTCTCCCCGCCCATGCCATAGAAATGCAGATTAGGCTCCAGTTCGAGCATCGCTTTTGCAAGACATGATGCGTGGAGGTCACCTGAGGCCTCACCGGCAGCAATAATAATCCTTTTTATCTTATTGTTTGTCAACAATTCTCCGAGTATCGGTCCTCAACTGATTTGCGATCTCTAGGGCTACCCTAAGAGCCCTTAGGCCTGCTTCACCAGGAACGAGGGGCTTGCTCTTTTGTGTAACTGCTTTTAGAAAGGATTTAATTTCTTCCTCTAAAGAATCTTTGGATTCAATCTCCAACTTTTCGCTGGTGATGTAAGGAAGCCTTCCCTCATCCTCAATTTTTCTATACACGGAGGCTTTGTGATCTGCGAAGTCAATAGAAATGTAGGCATCATGCTGAAAAAGCCTCAATTTCCTCATGCTCTTATCGGATATTCGACTGGCAGTAGCGTTGACCACACAGCCGCTTTCAAATTCCAACCTGGCATTAGCAATATCGATCGTGGAAGAGATGACTGGTATTCCCACTGCATGAATTCTGGTTACCTCCGAGTTAACCAGATTGAGAATGATGTCAATATCATGGATCATTATGTCCAGAATAACATCTACTTCCGTACCCCTTTCCTGAAAAGAGTTTAGGCGATGAGATTCGATGAAAAGAGGATTTTCTACAATACTTTCTACTGCAAGGTAAGCAGGGTTAAAGCGTTCTAAGTGTCCGACTTGTAAAATAAGGTCTCTTTCTTTTGCAATGGCAATGAGCTCATGGGCCTCTTTTAAGGTTGTAGTCATGGGTTTTTCGAGTAAGACGTTGATGTCATGTTCCAGGAAGTCTTTAGCTATGGGGGAGTGTAAGGGAGTAGGTACCACAATACTTACCGCCTGGACCTGAGTGAGCACATCCTGGTAGTTGACAAAGGGGGTGGTGTGAACCTGGCTGGCAAGCTCCTCTGCCTTGGAGTAGTTAGTATCTACTACCCCCACCAGTTCTACCTCAGGAAGGTGAGCATATTTTTCTGCATGAAATCTTCCTAGATAACCGCTTCCTATAACGGCGACCTGAGTGTTCTCCATCTACCGTGCGATACCTCTTTTGGAATTCTTTATGAAATTGATGAGATGATCAACCTCAGGCGAATTCTTTATCTCAGCCTGGAGTTGATCCAGAGCCTTTTTTGCTGTGAGGCTGGACCTGAAGATAATGCGGTAGGCTTTCTTGAGGTTACTGACTGCTTCATGTGAGAAATTGTGTCTCTTGAGGCCTACTGTATTCAGCCCGTATAGCTTAACCCTTTGCCCATTAGCTATCATATAGGGTGGGATGTCTTTATTTGCCCCTGAGAATCCGCCTATAATAGAATGGCAGCCAAGCCTCACAAATTGGTGTACTGCTACCAATCCACCTACAATAGCATAGTCTTCAATCTCGATATGTCCAGCGAGAGTGGCGGCATTGGCCAGAATCACATGATTGCCAATTTTACAATCGTGAGCGACATGGCAGTATGCCATTAGAAGGTTATGGTCACCTATGACCGTTCTCCCCCCTGATTGGGCAGTTCCTCTATTGATGGTAACAAATTCTCTTATCACATTATTGTTACCCAGGATGACCCACGATTCCTCGCCTTTATACTTCAAATCTTGGGGGATTGCCCCTATCGAGGCAAATTGGAAAATGTGGCATCCCTCACCGATCTGTGTCCATCCATCAATTACCACATGGGGACTGAGTCTGGTGCCTTTACCGATCTTCACATGGGAACCAATAATACAATAGGGACCTACTTCTACCTCAGAATCCAGTTCCGCTTTAGCATCGATAATCGCGGTTTTATGTATCATGATTTATTCTCTCTTCCTAACCATCACAACAATGTGAGATTTGCCTAGACTTTTTTATCAGCAATGGTTGCCATTAATTCAGCTTCAGCAACCAGTGTTCCCTCTACAAAGGCCCTACCTTTGAATTTCCAAATCGATCTTTTTAAATTAAGTGCCTCCAGTTCGAATCGCACCTGGTCTCCAGGATAAACCGGTTTACGGAATCGGGCTTTGTCGATTCCCAGAAAAAGGATATTCTTGCTTCCTACTTTTTCTTTTTCTGAACTCAGAACCAGGATGCCCCAGGTTTGTGCCATCGCTTCAACGAGTAATACCCCTGGCATAATGGGGGAACCTGGGAAATGCCCCTGGAAGAAGGGTTCATTGATACTCACATTTTTAATGCTTACGATTCTTTTGCCTTCTTCCATTTCAAGGACTCTATCAACCAGGAGAAACGGGTAGCGGTGGGGCAATAAGCTCATGATTTCTTTTATCTCTTTCATTTCTTATCTCCTGTGTAATGTTGGAGGGTCTCTTCCAGCACTTTAACCTTTTTCTCCAGCGAATTAAGAACTTTTCTCATCTGGGGCAGCAGAGGATAGCAGCGAGAGGATTTCAGCCACTGCCTGTGAGGCATGTGGGGGTATCCAGAGACTATGGTATTGGCAGGAACACTCCCACTCACGCCCGTTTGGGCGCCTACTATAGTATTATCTCCAATTTCCAAGTGTCCCACCACACCCACCTGCCCGGCTAGGGTAACGTGGTTTCCAATGGTGGTACTACCGGAGATACCCACTTGAGCAACCAGCAGGGTATCCTCACCAACTACTACGTTATGAGCAATATGAACTAAGTTATCCGTTTTTACTCCCCTCTTAATCCAGGTTTTTCCTAAAGCCCCCCTGTCTATGGTGTTATTAGCACCAATTTCCACATCGTCATCAATCTGGACGATACCTACTTGTGGAATTTTGTGGTACCGCTTCCCATCCGGGGCAAATCCGAAGCCATCACTGCCAATCACGGTGCCAGAGTGAATAATCACCCGCTTACCAATGCGGCAATTTTCCCGAATCGAGACATGGGGATAGATGAGGGTTTCTGCATCAATGACTGTTCCATCTCCAATAAAGGTGTGTGGATAAATTACTACCCTATCTGCAATGGTAACGTCTTTGCCAATGAAGACCAAAGGGTAAATAGATACTTCTTCACCTATCCGTGTACCCTCTCCCATTATAGCGCTTTTATCAATGCCTAAAGCCTGGTGAGAGCGCTGGTGAAAGAGGGTTGCAATCTTGGCGTAGGCAAGATAGGGATTATCGGTTATAATCAGCGGTTTATCGATCTCCTCTATTTTACTTGAGACGATGATGGCAGAGGCCTTTGTTTCTTTTGCCTTGGCAAGATATTTGTTTTTGGCAATGAAAGTGATTTCTCCCTCGCGTGCCCCATCTAAGCTCGAAATACCGGCAATTTTAAGGCCGGCATCTCCAATCATTTCACCTTCGATAAGATTTGCAAGCTCCTGTAATGTTTTTGTCACGATCTTTCCGCTCTCACTTATTGTTTACCGGCAGGTGCCGAGAAAACCCCGCCTTGTAGGCGGGGATGAATCGGCACAATTCATAAATAATCAAATTTAAACTCCGGGATGCCCCGCGCTGTGCGCGGGGAGCATCACTTTTTAGATGGCAGTTTCTTTTGTAGGTATTGTTGGTCATAGATTTTGAGTATATCTTCGGTCACATCCATAGGCTTGTCTGCATAAAGAAGTGCACTTTCACTCTTTTCAAAGATGAATGTAAACCCCTTTTCTTTTCCATATTCATGGACAATGACAACCATCTCCTGGAGTATTTCCTTGGTGACTTCATTATCCTTTGCTTTGAGTTCATCTTGAGAATCCTGATAGAGTCTCTTGAAATCACGAAGTTTTGTCTGATAGTCCCACTCTTTTTCTTTGCGGGCTTCTTCGCTTAACATGGCACTCTGCTTTTCCAGGATTTCTTTGAGCCTTTTTAACTCTTCCTGCTGGGAGGAAAGCCTTCCCTCTGCTTTCTCTACCCTCTTGGCGAACTCCTCCTTGGCGTCTTGTCCCGCCTTGCAGGTGTTCAGCGCTTCCTGCAGGTCTACAAAGGCAAATTTATACTCTGAGGCCCCAAAGGCCGGAGTGCCCGTAGCCAAAACAAAAAATATTCCCATAGTTAAAACGAGTTTCTTCATTTTTTCTCTACCTCCTTTTTTCTGTTACAGTGCTTTAGAAGGGTTAGAACATAGAACCCATAGTGAAGTGAAACTCACTGCTATCTTCGTCGTACTTGGACTCGGGATCGAGGTTAATACCAAGCTCAAGTCTTAGGGGGCCAAAGGGCGATTGCCAGCGAATGCCGAATCCCGCACTCATTCTGATATCTGAAAAATAGCTCTCGCTTTTTCTATACGCATTTCCCGTATCGAAGAAGACAACACCTCGTATTCCTGTTTCCTTTAAGATGGGGAAGATGTATTCGAAATTAAAAAAGAGTTCTTTCTCACCACCCACCGCATCGTAGTCATCTCGATCATCTATGAAGAGACGATCCTCACCTCTCCTTTCCATAGGGCCCACGGAGCGTTCTTCAAATCCCCTTAAGGAGTTCAGTCCGCCAAGGAAGAATTTTTCAAAGATAGGTACATCTTCACCGCCGTATCCTACGGAATAGCCTATAGTGCCACGAAACATAAATGCAGAATCCCTTGGCAGGGGGAAGTATTTGCTGAAACTTCCTATAAAAGTTACAAAGTGGTTGTCTCCGCCCAGTCCGGCGAATTTGGTGGTGAAGTGGGTGAGTATTCCTGTGCGGGGAGTAAAGCGATTATCCAGTGTATTGCGGGTGATTCCTGCAGTGACAGCACCCGTGGTTGAAGTACCTTCCTGTTCAAGGATCTCAAGGGAGGCATCGTAATCCACATCTGATATATCTACCTCTTCATACTCATATCCAAAGTCAACCCTGGTAAATTCGCCTAGGGGGTGTCCTAGACGTATACTGCCTCCCGTTGACTCGCTATCAAAGTCTTCATACCACCTCTCCATGCTAAAGAGATCAGCCCCTGCCTTCCATCTGGTGTCAAAGAGCCAGGGTTCTGTGAAGGAGAACATGAAGCGGTTGGTCCCCCCCAGTTGGGTTCGAAGATCTAACTTTTGACCCTTGCCCAGGAAATTATCCTGGGAGAGCTGGATAAGACCTACCAAGCTGTCTACAGAGCTATAACCTGCCCCAAAGCTCAAAGAACCTGTGGGCTTTTCCTCCACCTCGACATTCAAGATGACTCTGTTGGGGACACCTGCTTTAGTGGTGGTCAGGTTTGTTTTCTTGAAAAAACCCAGATCGTCGAGCCGCTGCTTGCTTCTTTTTATTTTACTACCACTGTAAAGCTCTCCCTCCGATACTTTTAGTTCACGGCGGATTACCTTATCCCGGGTTCTGTTATTACCTGTAATATTGATCCTCTCAAAAAATATCTTTTCTCCTTTTGTTATTTCATAATTTACCGCAACTGTTTTCTCTACGTCATTAATGTTGGTCAAGGGAGTGATGTCAACGTTGGCATAACCTCGATCAGAATAAAATTCACTTAATCCCACCATATCTTCATTAAGATAATTGCTTCTAAACCCTTCCCCTTTGACTGTTTTAAGGTTTTTAAACAGGGTTTCTCGGGGGACGATGAAATCTCCGGAGATCCCAACTTCTCCTATTTTAAATGGTTCTCCCTCTTCAATGGGGATGGTGATGTAGATGTTTTTTTCCTCATGGGTGACGGTGGGGTTACCAACCTTTGCCTTAATATGTCCCTCGTTGTAGTAAAAAGCAATGATCCTATCAAGATCTTTTTGAAAAGCTTCCTCCTTGAATATACCTGCATTGGTTATAAAAGAGAGAAGATTCTTCTCCCTTGTTTCCAGAATCTTTTTTAGCTTCTTGCCTTCTATATATTCATTTCCTGAAAATGAGATCTTTTTGATTTTGGAAATTTCATTTTCTCGAATGTAAAAATCTACTGAGGTTTCTCCCCGACTTGAAGGAGTGAGTTTGAAATCGACTTTAGCGTTGAGGTAGCCTTTATCCAGGTAGAGCTTACGGATGCTTGTCACATCTTTTCTCACCTGGTTTTGATCCAGCACCCGACCGAGTTTAATATCCAATGCCTTCTGGATCTCAGGCGTTTTTATATGTTTGTTTCCTTGGACCTGTATCTGACTTACCACGGGTCTTTCAACCACAGTGAAGGTAACTTTCTTCCCCTCAGGAGAATCCTCACCATAAATTTGAACATCACTAAAGTATCCCATCTCATACACCCGTTTGAGATCTTCCTGAAGGACTAAAGGAGAATAGATGTTATCCTCTTTGCTTTTCAGTGCTAGTTTAATTGCATCTTCCTCAATATATCTATTCCCCTTTATAGCTATCTTAGTCAGTAATTCCTTTCCCAGAATTTTTAAGTCAAGGTGCCGTGCCAAGAGGCTGATCTTGGCAGTAACTCTATCCATAGATTCACACTGAACGAAAACATGTGTGTTGTCCTTTTCCCCCCGAGTGTCGATAATGATAGCGTCTAGGCTGGCACCACTGCCAATTTTGGTCAAACTTCCCAAAACAGAAAAATCAGCTCCCACCTGTGCTCCCAGTTCTCTTGCCAAACGTTCGTCCATCTCTCCTTTTTCTTGAGAAAGAACCTCTTTGAGTGAAGGCTTGGCAATAGTGGTAATCTCTTGGTCTTGCTCCATACGAGTAAGCAGCATATTAGAGATCCCTTCTTCGAGGTAATCGAGTTTCTCTTTACTGTGAACCTTGAAAGGGAAAACAGCTACCCTTAAAGGTGCTTTCCCCCAAGCAGTAGTTGAGAAAAAGCAGCAGATCGCAATGACAAAAGTTTTCTTGAGTGTAATCATTTTCCGCCCCCTATAAAGGGGCTTATGCTGAAACAACACATCCATCACGCAAGGTTATCCGTCTAGGCATCTTGTGAGCCAAGCTTTCATTATGGGTTACTACCAGCAAAGTAATCTTCAGTTGTCGATTAAGAGATAGAAGCATATCAAATACCGCTTCCCCGGTTTTCGAATCGAGATTGCCTATGGGTTCATCTGCGAGAATGATTTCAGGTTTTAATATCAAGGCCCGGGCGATGGCTACTCTCTGCTGCTCCCCGCCAGAGAGTTCTCCCTGCTTATGGGTTAATCTGTCTTTTAATCCGACCTTTAGTAATAATTTTTCTGCCTCTTCAAGGGCTTCATCCTTCATGTATCCACGGATGAGGGCCGGCAGCATGGTATTCTCCAGGGCATTGAATTCAGGCAGAAGATAGTGAAATTGAAAAATGAACCCTATCGTATGGTTTCTGAACTCTGCTAATTGCTTTTCACTTAAAGAAAATACATCCTCCCCTCTATATAATATACTCCCTGAGGTGGGATGATCCAGAGTGCCCAAGATGTGGAGAAGGGTGCTTTTGCCAGCGCCTGAGGCTCCCATGATGGCTGCCGATTCTCCTTGGGTAATATCGAAGGTAATGTCCCTTAATGCCTCCACCCGTTTGTGGTTCATCCCATAGATTTTAGAAAGACCTTTTACCTGAATGAATGGCACGTCGTCTTTTTTGAGTTTGTCCTTGTCTGAGGGAAGGTCATTCATATCTTAAAGCCTCCACCGGATCGAGCTTCGAAGCCTGCCATGAAGGGTAGATGGTAGCCAGAAGGGTTATGCTTATAGCAGAAAAGACTACCAAAATCAAATCCCTGGGTGTAATCTTTATGAGCAGATGGGATATGTAGTAGACATCGGGCGGCAAGGCTATAATGTGATAAGTATTCTGTAAGAATGCCAGTAAGAAACCGCCTAATATCCCAAGGGTGGTCCCGGTAAGTCCAATAATGAGACCTTCTAGAATAAATATCTTCATAATACTTAAAGAGCGAGCCCCCATGGATTTAAGGATGGCGATATCCTTGTGTTTATCATTTACTACCATAATGAGTGTTCCCACAATATTAAATGCCGCAACCAGAATAATCAGTACCAGGATGATAAACATGGCCATCTTTTCCAGTTTCAAGGCTGCATAGAGATTCTTATGCATCTCCATCCAGTCTCTCACCCGATAATCAACTCCTAACTTTTTCCCGATTTTTTGGGAGGTCTGTTTTACCCGGTAGATTTCTTTCACCTTTACCTCTATTCCCGTGGCGATACCGGGCTTGTTTAGAAAATGCTGGGCATTATCTAAAGAGATATAGGAAAGGGTGGAATCGTATTCATACATCCCTGAATCAAAGATTCCCACTACAGTGAATTCTTTGCTTCGTGGTACCATCCCTCCCGGGGTCATAGTGCCGAAAGGGGATATTACCTTGATATTGTCACCACGAAAGACGCCTAAGATCATGGCCAACTCCTTACCCAAAATGATCCCGGGTCGTCCGGAGGATGCGGGACCCTTAAGATCAGAAAGGTTCCCTTCCTTGATAATGGAAGCAAGATTAGTCACTTTTGGGGCACTATCCACATCAATTCCCTTAAGTACTACCCCCAGTGCGTTTGATGGAGAGGACAACATCACCTGACTGTAGATGGAAGGGGTGGTGGAGACGACATCTTTTGTCTTCTCGACCTTTTCCATAATCTCCCGGTAGTTAGTAATTCCTGCCCCATATTGGGAGATGACCAAGTGGGATTTTGCACCCAAAATTTTATTTCTCAGATCATCACTAAACCCGGTCATAACCCCCAGTACAATAATGAGGGCCATTACCCCAATGGCTACACCGCTTATGGAGATGAAGCTGATGACAGAGACAAATGTCTGCTTCCTTTTTGCCTTCAGGTAGCGTAAACCGATGAACAACTCAAAAGGGATATTCCGTTTCATCACTTACCTTTCTGGCTTAAGGAGAGGAAAGAGAATTACATCTCTAATAGAGGCAGAATTACTCAACAGCATGACTAGTCTATCAATCCCTATCCCTTCACCAGCTGCTGGAGGCATGCCGTATTCCAGCGCCTGGATAAAATCTTCATCCAGTTTGTCTACATCTTCAGTGGCTTCATTTGACGAGAGTTGTTTTGAAAACCTCTCTTTCTGATCTATAGGGTCATTCAACTCAGAAAAGGCATTGGCTATCTCTTGACCATTGATGAAGAGCTCGAATCTATCCACTTCTTCAGGATTGGTGTCACTTCTTCGTGCCAAGGGGGAGGTTTCCGTGGGATAATTGGTTATGAAAGTTGGCCTGATGAGATGGGGTTGTGCCATTTCTTCAAAAAGATCGTTTACTATCTCACCTAGACTATCTTGAGAAGAGGGTGAGAGGCCAATCGATTGTGCCTTTTTAAAAGCAAGATCTCTCTTTTCAAGCGTCTGAGGTTCTAGCTTACCATAGTTGATTATCGCTTGTTTCATACTTAATCGCTGCCAGGGGGGTGTGAAATCAATTTCTTTGTCTAAATAGGGGGTCTTTAATGACCCCAGAAGCTGCTTTGCTATGTGGGAGATCATCTCTTCGGTTAAATCCATTAAATCTTCATAAGTAGCATAGGCCTGATAAAACTCCAGCATGGTAAATTCTGGGTTGTGTTGGGTTGAGATTCCCTCATTCCTGAAGTTTCGATTGATTTCAAACACTCTCTCGAAACCACCTACGAGTAAACGTTTTAAATAGAGTTCGGGGGAAATGCGCAAATAAAGATCGAGATTAAAGGTATTGTGATGGGTTTTGAAAGGCAGCGCCGCAGCTCCGCCTGGTATCGATTGCATCATGGGAGTTTCGACTTCCATAAACTCTCTATCCTGAAGGAATGTTCTAATCATTTGAATAATCTTGTTCCTCCTGTAGAATATCTCCTTTACCTCGGGATTTACCAGGAGGTCCAGATAACGCTGCCTATATCTGATTTCAATATTTGAAAGACCGTGCCACTTCTCAGGAAGAGGTCTTAGAGATTTAGTTAATAATTTTATCTCACTCACTTTTATAGTAAGTTCCTGGGTACGGGTTAAGAACACTTCCCCCCGCATTCCTATGAAATCACCGATATCAAGCCTTTTAAATAGATTGAAGGAGTTATTACCTACTACATCTTTTTGGATATATGCCTGAATCTTACCTTTTCGGTCTTGGATATGGAAAAAAGCCGCCTTACCAAAATTCCTTATAGCCACTATCCTTCCGGCTAGAGAAAACTCTTCTTCAACCTTTTCCAGATCGTTAGCCTCCGTCTTAGAAAAACGTTCTCTAATCTCTTGACTGTTATGTAGTACTTTGAAATCGTTAGTAAAGGGATTAATTCCCTCCTTGGTGAATTCATCCAGTTTTTCCCTGCGCAATTTTAACAATTCGCTCATTTCTTTCATTTTTTACCTCCCCACATGGAAAACCTCGTAATGTTATACTACCCTTTTTGTGGAGTCAAGGTAAAATATCTGGAATGTACTGATATTTTTAAAGAAATTATGAGACAGGTGTATTTAAGGGGGTTAATAAGGTTTAGTAAAGGAATGGCAGAAAAAGATATGTATTAGCCCACGGCACCCGCCATTTTAAAGATGGGGAGATACATGGCGGCAAGCATGGTGCCTATGGTGCCTCCTAGAAAGACCATCATGAGGGGCTCGATGAGAGAGGTAAGTGCCTCAACTGCCGCATCCACCTCATCTTCGTAAAAATCTGCGATTTTATCTAACATGGTGTCGAGAGCGCCAGTTGATTCACCCACAGAGATCATCTGAGTAACCATGGGGGGGAAGATACCGCTTTTGGATAAAGGTTCAGCAATGGTTTTCCCCTCGCTGATACTTGTCCTGGTGTCGATAATTGCCTGCTCGATAACTTTGTTCCCCGCGGTTCCAGCTACAATCCCTAGGCCATCCAAGATGGGTACACCACTTGAGGTCATGGTTCCCAAAGTCCTGGTGAAATTGGCTACTCCTGACTTCTTTATCAAGTTGCCGAAAACGGGAAGACCAAGAACTGTTTTGTCAACCAAATATCTACCCTTCTCGGTTGACCGAAACTTAATAAATGCGAAATAGAATACGACAAGGGCACCTAAAATAAAGAAAAAGTAATTCTGCAAAAATTCGCTCATATCCACTACAAGTTGCGTCAAGGCGGGAAGTTCTCCCCCTAACCCCTCGAACATCTCCTGGAATACGGGAATGACAAAAATAAGGAGCACCGCTATGACGATAACGGAGATGGCAAGAACTACACTGGGGTATACCAGTGCTCCTTTTACTTTACTTTTGAGCTTTTCTGCTTTTTCAATATGGACAGCAAGCCTGTTGAGGATGGTATCCAGCATACCACCCATCTCTCCCGCTGCCACTAAACTCACATAGAGATCACTGAATATCTTAGGATGTTTTTTTATAGCGTTGGAGAGGGTAGAACCGCTTTCAACGTCAGCCTTTATTTTTACAATTGCCTTTTTTAAGGTGGGATTTGGTTCCTGGTTACCCAGGATATCGAGGCCCTGAATAAGCGGCAAACCTGCGTTAATCATAGTGGCAAACTGCCGGGTAAAGACCGAAACATCTTTTCCCCTAACTTTAGGCTGCAAAAAACTGATGTTTCCCAAGAGATCCTTTGGTTTAGCCTTTACTTTAGTGATCTGAATCCGTTGTCCCTTTAGGGTTGATCTTACTGCAGCCTCGTTTGCGGCCTCCATTTCACCTTTTTGTGTGTCCCCTCGTGGGTTTTTTCCTTCCCAGAGATAAGCTGGCATTAATTGCTCCTTTCTAAGGTATTCGAAAGGGATCGATTACATCTTTCCCAAAAAACCTTATCGGAAATTGCTGAAATAACTTTAGTTATTACCTGAATTTTGCACAAAAAGTCATTTATTACTACCCATGTTCATCAACAGTGCATTATTACGTGCTCTAATGAAACCGAAAAAAATC
>JAZFSJ010000361.1:0-2054 GCA_036446115.1 Thermodesulfobacteriota bacterium
ACCCAAGACTCAGTGGAAGGGTGGGAATCAATTTGGTTATTGATCCTCCGGATGCACACATTAGTTTTTCTAACTGGAAAGCAAACGATAATCCGGTAGAAATTTCTATTTTTCAAGAAGGAGAACGTAACGTCACTGATATCAAAGATGTAACATATAGTGATTTGGCGACTAATCTCGTTTCTGATCCTGACCTTCCAAACCTCACTGGAACTCAGATTTTACTTTTTAAGACAAGGGGGATGATACCCCGTAAGGCCATGACTGAAGGGGGGAAGTGGGAAAAGAAGAAGATCAGTGGAGAAGACAGGGACAAGTTAAAGGCCCTGGGTTATATCTGGTAGGTGAGTCGGATATGATACAATGAATTGTCTCTGGTACAAGGGAGTTTGAGATATAAACTTAAGGTTTCCTGGTTGAAGGATTATACCCACGACCCTGATGAGACAAAAGCACATTATTTTAATACGATGATTAGATTTGATAGGCCTCGTCCTATAGAATGGTTTTACATTTTGGGCGGTTTGATTCTTGCCGTGCGTTATTTTTGGTTTATGGATGATGCATTCGTCTATTTTAGATACGTTGATAACCTCGTGTTACTGAAGGTAGGCCTTGTGTATAATCAGGGAGAGTATGTTGAAGCATTCATCAGCCCACTATGGGTTGTTCTTCTTTCTTTGTTTAGAGCCGCAGGAATAAACTATTTACTTATCACCGGCTTAATAACATTCATCTGTTTTGTAACATTCTCCTTGATGCTGGTGAAAATTAACAGGCAACTCTCTCCACCAGAAGCAACCATCATTAATTTCCCTTTGGCTTATCTGGCATTCAACTACGGTGTGCTTTCCTATTTTTCTTCAGGCTTGGAGACACCCCTTGTTCAAGTTATTGCCGTAACCTACGCCCTATATATTCTAAACCCTAAGTCGACGATTCTTCAGATTCTCCTAGCTGTGTCACCATTGATCCGACCAGAACTAACCCTCCCATTCATCATCTGTTCCTTGTGGGCTTGGGTGTATTATAAAAAAATCCCACTGAAAATGATTTCTACTGCTGTATTTCTCGGTAGCTTTTGGATTATCCTCAGAATCTACTACTACGCAGACCTGCTTCCCAATGTCTTCTACCTAAAAGACATTGTTGATTTCAAACAGGGGATTTTGTACCTCCATAACACCTTGGCAGCATACTACTTTTATGTGGTGGTCGTAGTATTTTCTTTTTTAACTATTATCAAAATAAAATCCCTTAGACCAGACATGGCTAAACGTTTAATGATGATTCTCACGGCAGTTTCAGTCGCGCTATACATAGTAAAGATAGGGGGGGATAGCCTCCACTTTAGATATCTTGCGTTTAGCTTCATCCTTGCCACATGCGCATTTTCGGGCATCCTGGAGGTTTACCACAAAACATCCTTTTCCAGTAGATACAAGAAAATGGTGCCTGCCCTGGGTGTGGTAATTGCTTTACTTGTGCTGTCATTCTATCCAGCACAACTAGACAAGCACCCTTTGTTTCATAATGTAGGTTGTAGGCATGTTGACAAAATTGCCGATGCTGCCTTTGCCAGAAAAGCTTTAAGGAAGTTTTTGAGTTTTGATAAATGGAGGGAAAAAGAAAGGAATATATTTCGCATCTTGGAATCATCTGGTCAGGGGGATGATGCCGAATTCAGATATAAAGGGGTTATTGCAGGATGGCGTTGTTCAAGGAATTACACGCTCCTCGATATGAAGGTAATACATCCAGGATTAACAGACGCTATTCTGGCTCGCACTGAGATGAAATCGGTAAGACCGGCCCACAAAGTCGGATTATGGCCTTTGGCTGAAGATATAGTATCCATACATAAAGCTTCTGATTTTGTTGGTAGGGGAATGTATCGCAGGGCGGTTGAGAAGGGGAACTCCCCGGAATGGGTAGAGAAGAATCTGGAAACTATTGAAGTGGTTGAGCGCAAAATCTATAATAACCACAATTTTTGGGAAAACCTGAAGCTCGCATTCACGTTTCCAAAAAGAGTAAAACCTTAAAAGCATAGT
>JAZFSJ010000362.1:0-2222 GCA_036446115.1 Thermodesulfobacteriota bacterium
GTCTCCATCCTCAGGGCCTCAAAGAGGTCATAATGGGTGTAATGAATCTCTTCAGCTTTTTTGAACTCGCCATCAAGACAATATGTCACCAAATCCCTCATAATTTCTGGAACGATGTTTCCAGCCACGGTAAAAACACCACTTCCGCCAAAAGACAGCAAAGGATAAGCGGTCGTGTCCTTTCCTGTTAAAACATCAAACGATTCCCCTTGAGTCAAGTACAATATTTTAGCCAGATGATCCATCTCCTTATTGCCATCTTTGGTGGCTATTATGTTTTCATTTTTTGCCAATCTGGAATAGGTCTGGGGATCGATATTTATCCCAACCCTGGCTGGAGCGTTATGAATTATGATGGGTATCTTAGAGCTTGCGGCCGATTGCTCATAAAAGTTGATGACGCCCGCTTGCGCGGGTTTAACCAGGAAAGGGGCAAAAACAACCGCATAATCACAACCAATATCCGCATACAGTTTTATCCTGCTTATAGTCTGACTCAGGTTGTTTGAGCAAGTATCAGGAGCGACTTTACATTTGCCATCCGACTCCTCAACGACAATCTCAACTACTCTTCTTATCTCTTGCTCAGTTAACAACGGACTTTCGCCAGTTACGCCCAGAGGAGCTAATCCATGGATGCCACTTTCAACCTGTCGGCGCACAAGAATTCTTAATCCTTCCTCATCCAAATTCAATTTTTCATCAAAAGGCGTTATCAACAAAGTGTAAGCTCCGTTTAACATTTCACTTCACCTCCTCTTGTACAGGATAATCAGCTGATTGCGAAAAATAAAGCGATTAAACATTTTTGAAGCAATATTAATTTTCTTTTTTATACTTTTACCAATCTGCAATTTCCGCTAGATTCCTTATCTTCTATCTCCGATTTCCAACTAAAAACTTATATCACAGGAAAAACCAAGTGTCAAAAAAGCTATGGGGTCAGACTTGACAAATAGAACTTCTGTTCTTATTTTAAGAATACGTGTCAGTTTCCAATATCTGTCATTTTTTTCTAAGCCAATCTATGAATCCCGTCTTTTTATCTTTTAAAAGGAGGCCTGATGAAACTTTTGAGCCGGGAGCAAATTGAAAACCTCTCCAAATTCAAGAGCGATAGCTTTTTAACTACTTCTTTCTATCTCAAGACAGACAAAAGCAGAATGACAAAAAAGGAGATAGCTCTGTCCTCCAAAAACCTTCTCAGCAACGGCAGATCTCAGCTGGACCAGATGGAAATGAGCAAAGATAAGAAAGAATCCATATCCCAGGATCTTGAAAAAATAACTCACTTCTGCTCCGAGCACCTTTCCTCTCACAATTTTTCGGGGCTAGCAATATTTTCATGCAGCAGTCAGGATTATTGGGAATTCTTTAGCCTTCCCACCTCGCCCCTAAACAGGATAATATTTGACCAAAATCCTTATATTCGTCCCCTATCCGCAATTCTGGACCAATACCACCGGATCTTTGCTCTTACTTTCGACAGACGGGAAGCCAAATGGTATGACATTTTTATGGGAGAAATATCTCTTCTTGAAAATCTCATAGAGGATGTCCCCAGCAAAGTCAGAGAAGGAGGATGGGAAGGATACGAATCAAAGCGAATTGAAAGACACATTGCCACTCACCTTCACGATTATTTCAAAAAGATATCCCAGAAGACATTCGAGATATTCAAGAAAAATCATTTTGACTGGCTTTTTCTTGGATGCAGAGAAAAATACCGTTCAGATTTTGAACCTCTTATCCATCCCTATCTAAAAGCCAGACTAAAAAGCTGGCTCAAAGCAATGCCCAGCGACTCTCCTACCGCCGTCCTTAAGGAATCGCTGGAATTAGAAAAAAAGCTGAAAAAAGGGGAAGAGGATGAGATTGTCCACAAGCTTGTATCCGAGCTTGAAAAAGGCGGATTGGCCACTTCAGGATTAAAAAGAACTCTTAGGAGCCTCAATAGAGGAGAAGCTCAGATACTCATCACTACTCGTGACTTCTCTAAACCAGGAAGAATCTGCCCCAAATGCAGTTTCTTGTTTGTCGATGAGCTTCGCTGTCCCTCTTGTAAGCGGAAGACTAACCCGCTCGTGGACGTGATCGACGAGGCAGTGGAGGCAGCCATGGATAAAAAATGCCAGGTGAGACACATCATTCCTCCTTCCAAGCTTGATAGATTCGGAAAAATCGGAGCTTTCCTCAGGTATAAAGCTTCGATGTAAAGCGGG
>JAZFSJ010000363.1:0-4708 GCA_036446115.1 Thermodesulfobacteriota bacterium
GCCTCAGCCGCAGACTCAACCAGGTTACCTACCATGATACTATGTTGATAAGTACCAGGCGCCTTAATGCTCAGTTCCTTTAAAATCGGCTGTTTTAGATCAGTCAACTCTAAGAGTTTAATGTTGGTGGTGTAGCCAAAGGCGATCTCGATTATAGGAACAATTCCTGTGGCAATAATACCTGTGAGTATCCCTGCCAAAAAACCAAAGCTTAAATCAATGAGAGCATCAAATTTGAAGAGATTCCTCTGGATGAGTGCAAAGCAGAAGATTAATAAAACGTTCACCACACCGGTGATGGCACCGGCCCTGATAAGGGTCTTTCTCTCTTTGCACATAACCACCTGCTGAGCGGCAACGATGCTGGCAATTAAGGGGTAAATAAAAAATTTCAATTGATTCTCAAGCAGGATGCCTATAATAATCGAAAGCACAACCGAAAATATAGCGGCCAACTCAACATTAAGCACAATCGCAATTACTATAGCTCCCAGAGCGAAGGGTGTCGCATACAAACAAGCATTATATGAAATGAAGGGAAAGGCCTTTGTAATGGCACCTGACAGGAAAATAGAAAAATTAATCATTAATACCATGCCAATCAAGACGAGACTTATCAAAAGATAATCTTTACCTTTGAGATTGAACCTTCTGATAGTACCAGGGAAGAAGCTATAGAAAAGGGAGGCAATCAACAGAATCAGTAAAAAGATACCTATAGTAGAAATAATAGGCGTACTTTCCTTTTTGATTTTACTTAAGCCTTTAAGCTTAATGAGCGCTTCTTTGGTGATCCTGTCCCCTTCCCGGATGATCATCTCACCTTTTTTCAGTTGCAAATAGACCGGTTTAGTTTCTTCCCGGGTTTTCAACCTTTTTGCTTCGGTCTCGTTCCTATTAAAGGTGAGTGTGGGTCTTAACAATTTTTCTGCGATATTAAGCGATGCAATCCTCAATGACCAAGGGGTATTTGCCAGTTCCTTTTTCGATATCTCAGTTAACTTCTTCTTCACTTCTTTTAAGCTTAGGATAGAAGCGAAATCATTTACAAATGTTTCTACTTGAGTCTGTACATTTCTTATGATAATTCCCTTTGCCTTCTCACCCTTTAACACCGCTTTATCAGCTACTACCTTCTCAGTTAAGAAAATACCAACCAAGGCGTGAATATCATTTGCAATATTTTCCTTAAAACGGTTCTCGGCAAAGGTCTTAAAATACTTATCAGAAATACTTACCCCCAGTGTTTCATGGAATCTCTCTTTTTTATCAGCAAAAGATAACTTAGTTGCTGGATCCTTTTGGATTTCCCTCAATTGATTAAAGGCAGCGAATAGTCTGTTTTTTATCTCATCAGGGGCATTGGCATCAAAATCATATACGGAAAGGCTCTTCTCCTCATTCTCCAGACGTTTCTTAGAGGTAGAATCAGTATCTTCAACCAGAAAAGCCTGAGTACTTCTGATATCCTGGAGGGCAATATCCCCAGCCTGGAAATCAGGAATGGTCGTCGGTAACGTGGGAGAAATAAGTCGGGCTATAATTAAGCAGGTAACAAAAAGAAGGATGCCTTTATAGAAAGAGGGCTGGCTAAGAAAATCAAATCTTTGGAAAAGGGAATCCAAAAAGGGAATTTTTTTCTTGTTCTTGTTTAAAGGGGACATATTTTTTTACAATAAAAATGTTCTCTTCATTATTAAAATAGATCTCAAAATCCCTAAGCCAAACACGGTGGCAATTCACTTCTGGCCATTACTCCAACTACTCCAATATTCCATTATTCTCCGGGCGAGTAATTACTAATAAATCTAAAATGCGCCCTTCATTTCCATATGTTGTAGGGTTTCTGAGGCGTTTAGCTGTCTAATTTAGATGGAGCCTTATCATAGGCCAGGATGATTTTCTGTACCAAGGGGTGCCTTACAACGTCTTTATCAGAAAAGTAAACGAACTTTATCCCTCTGATATTTCCCAGTATATTTTGGATTTCTACCAACCCTGATGCCCTTCCAGTGGGGAGATCTATCTGGGTAATGTCCCCGGTAATAACTGCTTTTGAGCTGAATCCCAGCCGGGTAAGAAACATTTTCATTTGTTCAGAAGTAGTGTTCTGCGCCTCATCAAGGATCACAAAAGAATCATTTAAAGTACGTCCCCTCATAAAAGCCAGCGGTGCAACTTCAATAATACCCTTTTGGAGCAGCGTTGATGCCTTTTCTAAATCCATCATATCGTGGAGGGCATCATATAAAGGCCTGAGGTAGGGATTAACCTTCTCATATAAGTCACCCGGCAAAAATCCCAGTTTCTCACCGGCCTCCACTGCAGGTCTGGTCAGAATAATACGGTCAATTTCTTTCTTCATCAGTGAGGAAATAGCCATGGCCATTGCTAAATAGGTTTTGCCGGTACCTGCAGGTCCAATGCTAATAACTATGTCGTATTCCCTTATGGCGTCAATATACTGTTTTTGAACTATACTCTTTGGTGAAACCAGTCTTTGCTTAGGAGAAATATGTACGGTATCCAGAAAGATATTTTTCAAATTAGCATTTTCATCATCTTTCAAAATCTTGATAGCATAATCAATCTCATTGTGGTAAATAGGGTTATTTGATTCAAGGAGAAAGTAGAGCTCTTGCATTAATCTCTTAGTGAGTTTTACCTCATTCGCCTTTCCATGAATACTAATGCTATTACCCCTTGCATTAATTGAAACTTTAAGAGCCTTTTCAATGAATTTTAAGTTTTCATCATACTCTCCAAGCAGAGCTTTTATGAGGTGGTTATCCTCAAATATCAATTTTTCAACGGTTTCTGCTTTCTTAACCAATAAAACTCTCTTTAAGTTGCTAGTGGATTCATTTGTGAGATCAGATTCCCATAATCTGAATTTGGACCTCTCTTCTTCTGGGTCGGTTATCAAAATCGAGTAACACAATTTGCTGCCAGGTACCCAACATCATCCTACCATCCTTTATGGGAATATGTAAAGAGGCGCCTAATAGTGCAGCCCTTACATGGGAGTAGCCATTGCCATCTCCCCATCTACGGTCGTGTTCATACTCTATATCGCGAGGAGCCACTCTTTCAATGGCTTTCTTTAAATCGTTTACTACACCGGATTCGTATTCGATAGTAGTCAGCGCAGCCGTCGAACCTGAGATAAAAAGCAGAAGATTGCCATCCTTTACTTCCGAAGATCGTACCACCTCATCTGCTTCGTGAGTGATGTCTATGATATCTGTTCGACCAGTAGTAGTATAGGAAGCCGTACTGTATACAATGTTGTAATGCCCTGATTTCATGATAGTATCTTTTTATGATATACAATTAGAATATTTAAAAGCGAATAACCCCGCTGCATGGCACAACGGGGATACTGACTTTTGTTCTCTATATAGATGAATTTTGATTACCATATAAGCATCTTGAATGCAAGTTTTTTTATTATCAAAAAGACAATAACTATTTATATTTCTTTATTAATTTAGCTAGTTAGTGGAGGAAGTCTCAATGGAGGATAAGAAAAATCTAGAAGACCTCATAGCACTGGTTGAAAGGCTACGGGGGCCTGACGGCTGCCCCTGGGACAGAGAACAAAAAGCATCCGATATCAAATCCTATCTTATCGGTGAAGCCTACGAAGTCCTTGATGCCATAGATCTGAAAAATCCTTCAAAGGTTAAAGAAGAATTAGGGGATCTTTTATTTCAGATCATTTTTTTAGCGGATATATTCTGCGAGAGGGGTGATTTTAATATCTACGACATAATCGGTGCTGTGACGGAGAAGATGATCAGACGTCATCCCCATGTCTTTGGAGATAAGAAGGTAAAAGATAGCGCTGAAGTAAAGGCAAACTGGCGCACAATTAAAGAAAAAGAGGGTAAACCCGCTACGGGTGAATCCGTTTTAGATGGCACTCCTGAATTCTTACCCGCACTCTTGCAGGCACAACTCCTCACCCAGAAGGCATCCCGTGTGGGATTCGACTGGCAAACTCCCCATCAAGTTATCTGCAAAACCGAAGAAGAGATTAAAGAATTGAAAGTGAGTATCGAAAACAGAAAAAATGAAGAGATAGAAAACGAGTTGGGAGACCTTTTTTTCTCCTTAGTAAATCTAGGAAGGTTCATGGACATTGATGCTGAAAAAGCGCTGCGGAAGACCAACAAGAAGTTTATCAGCCGATTCCACTACATTGAAAAATGCCTACGCGATGCCGGCCAAGATATTAAACATACATCTTTGGAAGAAATGGATCGATTATGGAATAAGGCTAAGGAGCAGGGGGAATAACATTATTTTATCAAAATGGTCCTCCGAAATTCTTTCTCTTCCACATGAAAGGTTCTAGAATCTTTGATGATATACTCAAACCTTCCCTCCTTCTGAAATCACCTGCCTCAATATCTTGGAATCTATCCTGAAATTATGTATACTATCTCCAGAATGTCTGAGGAACTAAAGTTCAAGATTTTATTGATATATCGGGATTACTTACTCATTCCCCTTATATGTGTAAACTAATGCCACTCACTCAATAGTTATTTGATAATAAAAAGGCACTACAGGTTGAATCGAAGGGTTTAAGAAATATTACCAGGAAAGGAGGATGAAATGATACTTGGAATCTGCGGGAGTGGAAGGAAAGAGGGAAACACTGGTGCCATTGTTGAAGGGATCTTGAAAGGAACCGGCTCTG
>JAZFSJ010000364.1:0-6001 GCA_036446115.1 Thermodesulfobacteriota bacterium
ATTAAAGCATTCTTTAAGACGGTCTAGGTATTTGATAAGCCAGTTGGCTTCCAGATGGTAAATGTTTAACCTGTAATCACCTTCTGTCCTTAGAAGTTCCTCAAGCAGTGTCGCGATATCGGTTCCTAGATCCTGTCCGTATGCCCCGGTGTCATCCGCGGTGAGAATAAATCGCTTGTGTCCTGCGGCTAACCCCTTTCTAAAATCCTGCATAACGTTTTCAAGGGGTTTACTCTGCAGTGTGCCCTTGGCTTTCTTGATGGCGCAATAAGAACAGTTGCCCAGGCATCCCTCTCCCAAAACGAGGAAATAACTTTCTTGATCTCCTGTGAGGTCTGCAATCTCGAAGTTAGGCAGAATTTTTAGGCTGGTATATTTATCGGCAATGTTCTTAATCTTTGTCACCTTGTGAACCACTTTTCGGTGAGGCAGTTGTTCGATATCATCATCAGCAATGGTGTGCTGATCTTTCCACGCAATGGGTTTGTCGGAGCCAATAAGATTCTTGATTTTGTCTCTTTCCTTAGGACCAAATGAAACGCCGTCAAAAACGGTTTTCATCCTCTCCTTGTTTATTTTGGGAAGACAGCCGGTGACCACAAGTTGTGCGTTCTTGTGTTTTTTCAGCTCTTCAATATCCGTAATGGAAGTATCCTCGTGCTTCTTGTCAAAGGCACAGGTATTGGCCAGGATGATATCCGCCTGTGACGGATCGTTAACTATTTCCCAGCCATTTTCTTTAAAATAATTCCGAAAGGACTTTCCATCAAGCAGGTTGTCAATACACCCATTTGACCTAATGTACACCTTTTTCATTTAATCTCCTCTCTCGCGAGTCTTTCCTGAAGGATAGTTTTTATTTTCTTTCTTACATATCCCCTCAGACTGTATCTTACTACATTGAAGGCCGCAGTAACATAATTTGCGATGGTAGTTGGATGAGTGATACATTTGATGAGGTATCTCAAAACAATAGAAGGCCTCAAGTAAAACTTTCTATACATTCTCATGTGACTATCAATTAATTGTTGTTTGGTCATGCCTTTGGGGATAAAGACAGGGGTCCAGAAGCCCAGTTCCTTCCAGTCACGCTTAAATTCACCGTGGCGAGAGGCGGTAGCAAAAAGTTCGGACCCGGGCATAGGGGTGCAGAAGGTTACGTGAAAATCTCTCAGACCACTTTTGATGGTAAAACGGATGGTTTTTTCTATTGTCTTCTTTGTTTCTCCGGGGCACCCAATCATGAAATATCCTCTTGAGTGGATGCCAGCCTCATTAGTCTTTCTGATGACTTCTTCAATCCTTTCTATGGTTACTCTTTTTTTGATGGTAGTGAGTATGTTTTGATCCGCACTCTCTATCCCGTAGGCAATCTGCCAGCAGCCTGCCTCTTTTATGAGGTTGAAAAGATCAACAGAGGTAATCTCCGGTCTGGCTAAACAGGACCAGCTGATTTTATAGCCTCTCTTTAAGATTTCTTCACAGATCGTCTCTACTCTCTTCTTATCAAGCAGAAAATTATCATCATAGAACATGATATCTCTTATACCATAGTTCTCAATCAGATGATCTATCATCCCCACCGTGTATTCCGCACTGTGGCCGCGGTATTTTTCACCCATGAAGGGACGAGCGCAAAAGGTACATGTTCCGTTGCACCCCCTTGAACTCATTAAGGAGGAGGAAGGGAGCCTGAAGTAGCTGTGGGGGGACGGTTTATAGTATTTTGGCAGGTAGGGGAGGAGATTCCATGCAGGATAGGGGATACTATCAAGGTCTTCTATATTGTTTCTGGGGGGAGAAATCACCACCTCTTCCCCGTTCCTATATACTAATCCCCTAATGTTACCTATATTTACTCCCTCTTTAAGGCAGGAAATGATCTCAGGGACGGTAAACTCCCCTTCGTTTATCACGCCGATATCAAACTCTTTGAACTCCTCTAAGGTTTCCTTGGGGAGGGAAGAGACATGGGGGCCTCCTATAATAATGGGGGCCTTTATTCCACTTTCCTTTAATGCCTTTGCCAGCTCACTGGCCCGGAATATGGAGACGGTAGAAGCCGTAAGCCCGATAAAATCAGCACCACTTTTTACAATCTCCGCTGTAGTACAGGAAAGATCCATATCCAAGGCAGGTGCGTCAATGATCTGAACACTATATCCGAATTTTCTGACTGAGGAAGCCAGATAGCAGAGCCCTAAAGGGGGGGCCTGGCTCCCTACCGATGCAAAGCTGCCATACCGTTCTTCCAAGGAAATGGGTGAATTTACGAGTAACAAAAAGGGGTTAGATATAGACATTTTAAAGACCGTTCAAAGGAGTTTTTGTTCGGGAAACAGACAGTACACATTTAACGATTTCATAAAAAGCCTATCTGGTGATAACTAGCTGTTAAATAATATTTTTTCTGGATAAGAGGGCGTGGAAGATTGTCAACCTACTTTCACACCTTGAATTCCGGAAAACCCTCACTTAAAACCACGTGAATTCTAAAAAACTAAATAGAGATATAAAAAATAGAACTACATATAATTGCATAATTTTATTTTTTTAACAAGAGTAAGGGATGGAAATTATAACAATTATATATTTTTTAATAGAAACATTTCTGTGTACAATAGGCTTGAAAAAAAGATTGACTTCTATCTATTAGGTTTAGTCTAATACAAACCATGAGGAGCGCTATTCTAGCTATAATTTTCATTCTTATTATCGCTTACCCATTCTCTGTCTCCTTAAAGGTGCTGGATGATGTGTGGTATAAACATCCTTATATTGATGAGATGTTTTGGATCCCTGCAAGCAACATTGCCTTTCAGGATTTCTTTATTACCCATGATTTTTCAAAGGAAACCTGGGATCAAGAGTACTACAGCTGGGGCAACTACAATCCAACCATAGGTAAATTTATCATGGGTCTTTTTATCTATTTGTGGGGGGATAGTCAATGGCGAACATTTCCGGTTAAGGAAGGAACGGAAGAACTTACCGCTAAGGTTTCCTTCCCCACTGTTGAAACGTTTCTAGCGGCCAGGGCACCAAACTTCATCTTGGCCTGTCTTTCGTGTTCCCTTCTTTTTTTTGTAGTGTATGTATGTATAGGATTTAAAGAAGGCGTGCTTGCTGCAATACTTTTTGCCTATAATCCCATTATGCGGTTTGTCTCTCATTTAGCGGTAACGGATTTTTACGTTATGTTTTTTGGATTGCTCAGCACCTTTTTTCTAATCTTACTCATTAAGGGAATCAGTAGAAAATCCGTTCCTTTTATTTTAGGAATTTGCACACCTGCAGTGGGGCTATGTGCAGGATTTTGTATCGGAAGTAAATTGAGCGGTTTTCTTAATCTCATCAACATCGTTCTACTTTTATCCATAGCCTGGTTATTCACCCTTTGTGCTCCTTGGCTCACAGGTAAATTTAAATCCATACACAGTGCTCGCATCAAAAAAAACACCCGATGGATATTGCCCTCGATTACCATTTTAACTATGGTTATTTCACTCGCTGTATTTGTTTTTTCCAACCCCTTTCTCTATAGAGACACTAGTAATAATATTCATCACATGTATTCCCACAAAGCTTCTTTAGAGGCGAGATATGATTCTGTGAGTCTTAGCTTTAAAGAGAAAATTACTGTAGCTTTGGGGAAACATCTGTTGGGAGACTATCATGCCCTCCACACTAAAAAGTTCCATAGATTGTCTGTAGTAGCTAACTTTATTTTTGTCGTTATGGGGTTTTGCTATTTCTGCATTTTCATCATGAAAGATATAAATAGTGGAAACTATACCAGAGCCAATATAAAAATTATCTTATTGAGTTGGTGTATCATCTATCTGGGTGGGACTTTATGGTGGGTTTCTAGAGACTGGTACCGATGGCTTATGCCAGCTATGCCACCTCTTATTATCTTAGAGTCAATAGCTATCATTTACATTTGTCAATTTGGATACAACCTTCTTTGTAAAAAGTATTGATCATTGAGCTAAAAAGAAAATTGATCAACGGTGACAATGAATAGGAAAGAAATTCTCTTAATAATTGTTCTTCTTTTTAATTTAGCTGGATGCCATTTCAGCGAGAATCTTGAATGTGTTTATGACTTAAAGATTTATCCAGATCGATTTCCAGTGGGGGACCCGTGGAAGAAAGTAACCATTGGAAATGAAATAAGAACAGCAATAACCTTACCATCTGGAGGGTCTCTCTGCTTTACCGGCAGGTTGCCATCAAATGCTCAGCTTGAATTTGCCTTCGGGGCTAAGGGTAAGGAGGGAGAGGGTAAGGTCGAAAGCTATAATCTACTGGTGGAAATAAAAGAAGGAGAAAATTTGCTTTTTGGAAACTCCTATTTCTGCGAGGGAGATATCTGGCATGAGAAAACTATAGAGTGTGATCCCTCTGGGGAAAAGTCCATCACGATTACTTTTCACTACAAAGAGGGATTGTGGGCAAGTGGGAAAGAACTTCACCTGTCGTGTCCCCAAGTTAAGAGAAGTGAAGATAAGAAAGGGAAAAAAAATGTTATTCTCATCTCACTTGATACCCTCAGGTCCGACCATCTTGGATGCTACGGGTACCACCGCAACACTACTCCGTTTCTAGACACATTTGCCAAAAAGGGGATACTCTTTGAGAATTGCATATCTACTGCTCCCTGGACTCTTCCTGCCCATGTTTCCCTGCTCACCTCTCTCTATTCTTCCTCTCACTCCGTAATTGACGATGGTCTTGGTTCGATCCCCCCTATGTTACAAAGTTCTATCCCTCCAGAAATAAAAACCCTTCCAGAGATTCTGCAAGATAAAGGCTTTGAGACGAGAGCGATAACTTCCCACCTCTATGTCTCCGATAGATTTGGATTTGAGAGGGGGTTCAATATCTTCCATTATAAACAGGGCCAGATTGCAGGCGAGGTAACGCAAAGAGCCCTTTCCTGGCTTGACATTTTATCTGACCGCCCTTTTTTTCTTTTTCTCCACTACTTTGACTGTCATGATCCCTATGCCGCCCCTCCTCCCTACAGGAATATGTTTGACCCCGATTATGAAGGAGATATTGACGGCAGATTAAAAGCAATAGTGAGATATGCAAAAACAAAGATGACAGAAAGTGATCTTAAGCATCTCATAGCCCGATATGATGGAGAAATAAGATATGTAGATGACTATCTCAGGAGATTTATTGAGAGGATTGAGAAGGCAGGGTTGTTAGAAAATACGATGATAATTATCACTAGCGATCACGGAGAAGAGTTTAAAGATCACGGTTCGCTGCATCACGGACATACTCTCTTTGAGGAGTTAATTCGAGTTCCTTTACTGCTGTTCCTACCAGGAGATATCCCGATTTCTCAAAGAAGGATAAAGTCTCAGGTAAGTCTTGTTGATATTATGCCCACCATCTTAGATTTCCTTGAGTTGGATATTCCTCGAGGGATGGAGGGAGAAACTCTCATTCCATATCTAAAAAAGGCGAATCGTAAACCTCGAGTGGCGTATAGTGAGACAAGTCGCTATAAGGCATTTCAGGCCTGTGTGCGAACCAACGAATATAAAAAGATTATTTCAGATAAATTTAATGGTCACAAAAAGGCATTGTACAACCTGAATAGTGATCCTGGTGAAAGAGTCAATCTGGTCGGCAGTTTTCCTATTCCTGTTGGTGAATTTGAAAAAAAACTGTTTAGCAATCTGGATATTGTACTAAAGGAGCAGATATGTTTGAGAATAACTGCTGAAAAGAGTCCTCATGCTTTTAAGGGGGAGATAAAAACAAGTGGACGCTTCCTTTTCCTTGACAGCATAGGATGGTGGGACGAAGGGGCCATTAGCCTTAATGAAAATAGAAATCTACTGGCCATTAATGACCCAAGACTCAGTGGAAGGGTGGGAATCAATTTGGTTATTGATCCTCCGGATGCACACATTAGTTTTTCTAACTGGAAAGCAAACGATAATCCGGTAGAAATTTCTATTTTTCAAGAAGGAGAACG
>JAZFSJ010000365.1:0-5015 GCA_036446115.1 Thermodesulfobacteriota bacterium
GTGAATAGTTGAATTTTAGATTTTGGATCTCGGATTTTGAATCTAAGAACAATCCAAAATCCAAATTCCAAAATGTAGAGATTCCGCATTCGTTTAATCCAGCATCTAGTATCCAGTAACCAGAATCTTATCTGCCCGAGGGGCGCTAGGTTCCATGTTTAGGAGTGAAGAGAATAATGAAGAATGGTAAGAAACCCACGGTAAGCCTCTGTATGATTGTTAAAGATGAAGAGGATTTTCTTTCTCAGTGCCTTCAAAGTGTGAAGGATGTGGTAGATGAAATAGTGCTGGTTGATACAGGCTCAACCGATGCAACCCTTGAGATTGCCCGCAGCTTTAAGGCTAAGGTGTTCCAGCATGAGTGGAAAGAAGATTTTAGTGAAGCCAGGAATGTTTCTCTAAAACACGCAACCTCTGATTGGGTACTATATTTAGACGCGGATGAGGTGCTTGACCAAAAGAGTGCAAAGATACTGCCTGAAGTACTACAGCGCACGGAACATTTTGGTTTTTTCTTTTGTATTTATAATGTCAAAGAAAATGGTTTTGTTTCAGGAAGACACTACACGATAAGACTGTTTCGCAATCTTGAAGATAATCGTTTTGCTGGAAGAATTCATGAACATATCCTCCCTAAGGGTACGCTTGGACACCATGGCCTGGGCATCTATCACTTTGGTTATGATCTTGAACCGGAGAAGATGAAGAATAAGGTGAGAAGGAATGCCCGCTTATTAAAACAGGCGCTTGCCATATGTGGAGAGAACCCTGAATGGAGATATCACCTGGCAGGTGTTCATTTTATGCTCGGTGAATATGGAAAATCCATGGAGCATGCAACATTGGGAATGGAGCTTACGGAAGAGTTTAAGGAAAAGAACTGTCTCTATCTGTCTACGCTTCAGGTGCTCACAAGTGTTTACTGTAAAATGGGGGACTGGGATGAGGCGGAGGCTTGCTGTTTGAAGGCCTTAGACGTACGTGATGATTTTATTGATGCCCTTTACACCCTGGCGGGCATTTACATGAAGAGGAATGAAAGCAGAAAGGCAGTGCTTACCTACCATAAATTTTTAGAAAAGAAGAGGCTTATCGATCATGAGCCAAGAAGGGGATTCTTCTTTCGGTCTCTTAATGCATGGGGAAGAGAGGCAGAGGTTCACAATAACCTGGGTGGTATCTTTTATGAGAATGGCAATTTCGACAGGGCTATTGAGGAGGCGAGAAAGGCAATTGCCCTTCTGCCCCACGAAGCCAGGTCTTACTGTAATCTTGGTTCGGCTTTGGCAGCGAAAGGGAATCTTGAGGGTGCAGAATTGAGCTTTAAAAAGGCACTTGAGATTGAACCAGCTTACCTACAGGCGGAAGAAGGGTTGAAAAGGTTAAAGAATGCGCTGTGACAATTAAAACGAAACCAGGTAAATCCGAATATCGAATTACAGAATGTTCTAAACTAATACACCGAAATTCAGAGGCTTTGGTCATTTGAGCATTTGAATTTTGGTCATTATTTCGGATTGATCCCTGCGGGAAGCTTCGCACGTGCTTCTGGTTTCGAATTTATAAAAGACGAAAGCGGGTTCTTGGTCAGACATTAATTAGTTATCTGCGAAAATCTGTGTCCTAATTCATTTAAGGAGGTTCGGCAAATGGGAAAAGTGCTAAGGATAGTAGAGAAAAAGGAAGGGGAGGACTTTCCCCTCAAAGAGGAGGAATCGAAGCAGGAAGAGATCCGGAAAGGGAATGGGGAGATGCAGCAAATGGATGCTACCCACTACTGCCAGTTGGGGCAGGGATATATGGAGAAGGGAGAGTTCTTTAAAGCAATTGCCAAGCTGGAAGAGGCAATTGCCCTGGATCCTTCTTGTGTAGATGCCTGTTTAAGAATAGGGCACTGCTATGAGAAACTCAAGAAGTATGAAAAGGCCCTTGCCTACTATGAAAAGGCGTTAAAGCTGGACCCGTCGCGCGTTGAGATACGATATAGCCTGGGGGTTTCTCTCCAGTTGTTGGGGCTGCAGGGGGAAGCGGAGAAAGAATATCTGAAGGTGCTGGAATCAAACCCCGATCACATAATGGCTCGAAATAATCTGGCGACAGTTTACCTAAAAAGGGATGGAAAAGAGAAGGCGATTGAAGAGTTTAGTAAACTAGTGGAGATTGCCCCCCATAACCCTAACTTCCGAAGCAACCTTAGCATTGCCTCTGGAGGAGACCATGGTAGCCGAAAGAAGAAGGAGTGCACAAAGAAAGGGATTAGCCTGTGTATAGTATTAAGGGACGAAGGAGAAGAGGTAAAAGATTTTTTTAATCTGGTGGCGCCCTGGGTTGATGAAATTATTGCAGTAGATACAGGTTTAAACGGTGAAGGTGTCAGGGTGGCTGAAGATTTCGGGGCAGAGATTGTGTGTCATTCCTGGAAAGAAGATTTTAGCGAGGCGAGGAATGTCTCTTTGGAACATGCGAGCAGTGAGTGGGTTCTGGTGTTGGATACGGATGAATATATTAGTAGGGATGGATTATCCTATTTGAGGTCCCTTATAAAGAGCAAGGATTATGAGGGATTCCGTTTTATCCAGCGAAACTATATTGATAATCCCAGCCTTTCCTGGTGGGTGCCCTGCACCGATAGGGTTAAGCAGACATGGAATTGTTGCGGGTGGATTCCCTCCTATCCTGTGAAATTGTTTAAGAACCATGAGGAGATCTTTTTTGAAGGTATTGTAAGAGAAAGTGTTGTCAGGTCAATCTACCGGAGAAAAGGAAAGATTGGTAAAGCCAATATGCTGATTCACCATTATGATTATTTCCTTAACCCTGAGAAAAAAATGGTTCGGGAAAGGAGACTTTTAGAGTTGGGGAAGAGACAGCTTGTGCATACACCTGGTAACCCTGATGTGTGTTATGACCTCGCCCTGAGGTATGCCCGGCTTAATGAACTTGACCGGGCTGTTGCCTCGTTCAGAAGGTTAATGCATTTACTCCCTGATAACTATAGTGCTTATAATGACCTGGGAAATGTCCATTTCGAAAAGGGGGAATATCAGGAGGCAAAAGACCTCTACCTGCAATCGTTAAGGGTTGAGCCTCGTTTCTTTCAAGCCAACTATAATCTGGCTAATCTTCACCTGATGGCAGGGAAACTGGATAAGTCCTGGGACGCATACCACCGCGCACTGGAGATATATCCTGAGTGTGCTCAAATCTATAACAACCTGGGGATAATCTGCGAAAAGAGGGCGGAGGATGAAGAGGCCATAAAACATTGTAAGCATGCCATTTCTCTCAATCCCTTTTTGCCACAGGCCTATAATAATCTAGGTGTGCTCTACAATAAAAAGGGTGATGGGGTAAGGGCAGAAGAGAGCTTCTTGAAGGCCATAGAACTAAACGGTGAATATGTTGAGGCTTATGGTAATTTAGGGAACCTGCACTTAAGTAAGGGAGAAAAGGACAAGGCTGAAAAGATGTTTGCAGAAGCCAGCAAGTATAATCCAGCGATATTAGACGCGAAGGATGTGCAACCGCTTAACGCTGAGACTGCTGAGAAAAGTGCATAAAAAATACTATCCCAGGAACTGAGGTGGAGTTTATGTCAATTCCTAAACAGTTGAATATTGGAAGTGGAAAGAACTTTAAAGACGGGTTTTTAAATCTGGATATCAATGGTTATTGGGAGCCTGATATTATATACGATCTCAACGAACCTCTCCCACAAGGAAAAAGCCAAAAAATTGAGACCAGACGGTTTGGTGAGATAGAAATTCAAAAGAACATGTTTGAAAATATTATTGCCTATGATGTGCTGGAACATATCTCAAATTTAACCGTGTGCATGAAGAGCTGCCTGGATCTTTTAAAAGAAGGTGGCATTTTTGAGGTTAGTGTTCCTTATGATTTGTCTCTTGGTGCCTGGCAGGACCCAACGCATGTTCGCTCTTTTAATGAAAATAGCTGGCTCTACTACACGGACTGGTTTTGGTACATGGGGTGGACTGAAGCTAGATTTGTTTCCCATAAACTTAATCTTAAGTTAAGCCAACTCGGTATTCAGCTACAATCAGGTGGTAAGGATATAGAGGAGATTTTGCGTACACCGCGAGCTGTTGATTCAATGATAGTTCAATTAAAAAAAGTCTCCTTAAGTGAGGCAGATCTACAACAGCTTGAACACTTTCTAGGAAAAACAAGAGTAAACTTAGTATAAATTCTGAGACGTTTAATTATGCAGTATTATATTTGGGTTGTCAGCCCTCCCGGTTACGTTCACAGCCGGGCATTTGACGAAATAGCTATTGGATTAAAAAGCGGGATTTTAAGACTCGGTTTTGAGGCGCCGATTGTGAGAAATGTGAAAGGCAATTCTAGCAAAGTCATTGTTTTAGGCTGCAACCTCATTCCTCAAATTGGTTTATCTGATATTCCCAAAAATCTCATCCTGTTTAACCTGGAGCAGATCCAATTGGATTCACCCTGGATGTCACAATTGTACTTGAACATGTTGAAGTCTTATCCCGTTTGGGACTATAGCTGTCGAAATATTTTAGAGTTGAAAAAGTTAGGCATAAACAATGTGACGCATTGTGGCATTGGCTATGAGCCAGAGTTAACCAGAATTCCTCAAGTTGAAGAGGATATTGATGTCCTTCTCTATGGGAGTCTAAATGAGCGCCGCATTAAGATTCTAAAAGAACTGAAAAATAGCGGCGTTAAGGTCGTAGCTCTTTTTGGGACATACGGGGAAGAACGTGATGAATACATCGCCCGGTCAAAGATTATTTTAAATGTTCATTATTATGAGGCGCGGGTCTTTGAGATTGTCCGAGTCTCCTATTTACTTGCAAACAAAAAATTCGTTATTTCAGAAATCGGTCAGGACGATGGTTTAGAAAAACCTTATGACGAGGGGATGGTCTTTTCAACCTACAAAGAACTGGTTGAAAAATGTATGGAATATTTAAAAGCTGAAGCTCCTCGAAAAGAGATTGCTGAAAAAGGATTTAATTTAATAAAAC
>JAZFSJ010000366.1:0-2642 GCA_036446115.1 Thermodesulfobacteriota bacterium
TGAAGACTACACTCCTTTTCTCGGAGAGCACAATCCCCACCGAACTGAGGATAAATGCGTGTTGTGCCACATGAATAGGGAACAGTCAATAAAGGATGAAAATGGTGTGTTGAAAATCGGTGGACACACCTTCCGAATGAGGGATTTTGGTAGTGACCTGATTCCTGATTCCAATGATGACATTCTCAATATTACTGCATGCCAAAAATGTCATACTGGGGCAGCGACCTTTGATATCGAAGGAGTTCAAGCTGAAGTAAAAGACCTGCTAATGGAACTTTTTAATTCATTAAAAAGCAATAATCACGAATTCCTGCCAGCCAGCGAACCTGGTAACTGTGCTCGCTGTCACAAGGGGGGAACAGTCCCTTTTCTTAACGATCCTGATAATATATTGGAAAACGCCTATACTAATTATAAACTCATCATAAACGATCGGAGCAGGGGAGTACACAATCCTGGATATGTAAGAAAATTGCTTCAGGATAGTATTGATTCTATTCACAATAACTACTAATTATGTTATTAATAATTACTAATCTTAATAATCAAAAAAGGAGGAATTGATGAACATTTTAAGAAAAATTAATCTGATCGTTTTGTGTGCCATTCTTCTAATTGCCTTTTCACCACCCGTCCTATCTTTTGATCTTATAGTGCCTGATACCGGCCAGGATCTCTGTTATGACTGGGAAAGAATAATATGTGATGAGTGGCATATGGAGGGAGCCAATCAGGTATGTGACTCAACCCCATACTGTCCAAGCGAAGGGGAAGATTTCTATGGACAGGATGCCCACTACACCATAAATCCCCCTGATTTCACTGACAATGAGGACGGTACGGTTTCCGATAACCTGACGGGTCTTCTCTGGGAGCAGAAAACAGAGGAAAATGAGCCAAATACTTACACCCATAATGATGCCATAGCCTATTGTGAAAATCTTTCGCTTGGTGACTACGATGACTGGAGGGTTCCTACCAGAAGAGAATATTCAACAATTCTTAACTTGGGCACGTTAAGCCCTGCACTGGATATGACCTACTTTCCTTTCTATAGTACTGTGATCGCAGTAAATGATGTATATTACTGGACTGCTTCGGACTATCATGATGATACTACCAAGGTGTGGAAAATACAGCTATCCTTTGGGACTATAGAAGAAGGGGCAAAGGAAGCACTTAGCAAAGTCCGTTGCGTGCGCGGTGATACAGAGCCAGAGGCGAGTTACACAGATAACGGTAACGGTACGGTAGCCGACAATGTGACAGGACTCATGTGGGAGCAGAAGGCAGATGACGGTGGTAGCCGAGACAAGGATACTACCCATACCTGGAAAGATGCGCTTGCTTATTGTGAAGACCTTATTTTAGGGGGCTTTTCCGAATGGAGACTTCCTAATCCCAAAGAGCTTGAGAGGATGGTGGATCTTGAAAAAAGTAATCCTGCGGTTGATACGACGTATTTTCCCAATACCAATGATGGATATTACTGGACAAGCAGCACCTGCGTTGGATGCCACAAGTTCAAGGCTTTTGCTATCGATTCCTCAGACGGTGAACTATATTTTGGAATTAAGTTCAGAGATGACCAATATCCTAAAAATTATACACGGTGTGTTCGAACATCAGACGTTGATGCTACCACGACTACAACATCTCCGGTGGTTTCTACCACAACTACCACAATTTCATCCCAGGGCTGCTCCGCGGGAGAAATCTATGGGGATAATTCAGGTGAGGCACAGTTACTGAGGAGTTTCAGGGATAACATATTAAGTAAAACCCCTGAAGGCCAGGAAATGATACGCCTATATTATGAGTGGAGTCCTGTGCTCGTCAAGGCAATGGAGAAGGATAAAAAGTTTAAAGAAGAAGTAAAGGCACTAGTAGATGAAGTTCTACTAATGGTTAGGACTAGATAAGATGAGAGAACAAAATTGACGACTTCGTAAAAAGTCCATCTGCTGCGTTGCGCTTCATCTTTAGTCGTTCCGACGTACCCCTAAGCACGCCTCATTCCTAAAGATTCGCGCGCCTTGCATCTGGAGCTTTTTACTGTGTCGCCTAATTTCCGACTTTTTACGAGTTCATCAAAATTTCATATTCTAGAATTGCTGTTGTACTCATTGAGGAGGTAAGAGATGTCTAGGGAAAATATGTTTGAAGCTAAAGAGCGTGAAGAATGGGTAACATCTGAAATAGAAGAAGGTTTAAAACAGGTAGCTAAAGGGGGGGAAATCGCCTGTTTTCAGGCGATGGAGTTTGCCCGCAACCACAAGATACCCTTGAAGAAGATGAAATACCTTATGGATCTTTTCAAGATTAGACTCAAGTCCTGCCAACTCGGATGTTTTTAGAAATGAAAGTGCAAATATGAAAAGAGAGACCTTTGAGTAGCTTATTTAACGAAGACTTCTTTGTTTAGTTGTCAAAAACAGTACTTGACCTGACAAAGTCCCGTATTGGATTGAGACTTCAGTTTACAACTTTACAAGGTATTGCTTTTGAAATCCTCTCTATCCCACTGTGAAGAGGCTTTAAAAAGCAAAATCATAAAATCGTTATTCCAGTGTCAAGATTAGTTAAAACATCTTTTCAGAATTGTAAAAGTAAATACCTCTTCTGACAGTTTTTTTTTA
>JAZFSJ010000367.1:0-6070 GCA_036446115.1 Thermodesulfobacteriota bacterium
AACGGGCAGCCAAGATCGCTCTTACTATGCTCTCTCATTAGAAGGATTCATCATCAAGGACGAGAAAAGAATACTCTCTTGAGGAAGATGAACTCGCAAAAAGTCGGAAATTAGGCGACAGCTTGGCCGAGCTCATCCAGGCAGTAAAAAGCTCCAGATGCACGGAACAACGCGCGAATCTTTAGGAATGAGGCTAGGGATACGTCGGAATGATTTACCCCGGTAAATAAGTGATTAGAATTACCCCTGCTACTTACACCTGACTACATCATTTAACGGCTGTGAACAAAACAACCGTTAATTTAACGGGGCAGGGATGAAGCGTAACGCAGCCCTTCGACTTTGCTCAGGGCCGTGAGCTTGTCGAACGGCAGGTGGACTTTTTACGAAGTCGTCAAGAAAGAGTAGTAATGTGAGGTTTTATAATGGCAACTGATTCAACTAAGGATTCTTTTAAGCTTTACAAGCGTTTATTATCGTACGTTAAACCCTACTGGGAAAGGATGGCGTGTGCCGTTATCGCTGCCATTATACTCGCAGGGACTAACGGCGCAATTCCCTATATTGCTAAAGTAACGATTGATGACATCTTCGCCAAAAAAAACATGTGGCTGTTGACCGTTATTCCTATTGCGATTGTTATCCTTTATTTTCTAAAAGGTTTATTTCACTTTGTTTCACACTACTTAATGGGTTGGGTGGGTATCAGAGTGGTTATCGACATCCGGGATAAGATCTATTACCACCTGCAAACGCTCTCCCTTGCCTTTTTCACCAAGAATCCTACGGGGGTTTTAATGTCCCGTCTCTCTAATGACACCAATCTTTTACAAACTACCGTTTCCAATGCCCCCATCTCACTAGTTCGGAATATCCTCAATATTGTGGTCTTGTCAGGCTATACCTTCTGGGTAAACTGGAAACTTGCTGCCATGTCTTATCTCGTCATCTTTTGGGCCATAATCCCCATCCGGATCTTTGGCAGAAAAAGCAGGAAGTTCAGCACCAAAAGCCAGCGAAAAATAGCAGATATCGCCAAATTCCTCTTCGAGACCATCTCCGGTATAAGAATCGTTAAGGCCTTTGGTATGGAAGAATATGAACACCGGAGGTTTTCAGAGGAAAATTTCCGCTTCTTCAAAATCAGGCTCAGACGACTTCGCATTCGAGCACTTGCCACCCCCATCATGGAATTGATAGGGGGTGTTGCATCAGCGGGCATTCTCTACTATGGTGGCTACAGCGTAATTAAGGGATACATGACTACCGGAGATTTTTTCTCCTTTGTGGCAGCTTTTGCCATGATGTATAAACCGGTCCGTGAGCTGAATAAGCTAAACCAGACCGTTCAGGAAGGGTTGGCAGCGGCGGTAAGAACATTTGAGCTTTTAGATTCCAAAGCAGAAATTATAGACAAGCCCGGTGCAATAATACTACCCACTATCAAAGAAAAGATTGAATTCAAAAACGTGAGCTTCAAATACGAAGAGGAAACCGTCTTAAAAGATATCAGTTTAAAGGTGAACGTGGGTGAGATCATTGCTATCGTGGGTACCAGCGGTGCGGGAAAATCTACCATGGCAAACCTCTTACCGCGTTTCTACGATGTGAGCTCAGGTAGCATCCTCATTGACGATAACGACATCAGAGACGTCACCTTAAAATCCCTCAGATATCAGATTGCTATGGTAACCCAGGAAATCATCCTCTTTAATGATACCATTAAGAATAATATCTCTTACGGCAGTCTGAATAAACCTGAGCAAGAGATCATAGCGGCAGCAAAGGCAGCATATGCCCATGAATTCATCCTGGGAAACCCCGAGGGCTACGATGGCGTGATAGGAGAGCGGGGAGTAAAACTCTCGGGCGGGCAGAAACAGAGGATTGCCATCGCCCGTGCCCTTCTTAAAAACGCCCCCATCCTCATTCTGGATGAAGCCACCTCTTCCTTAGACAGTAAAGCCGAGACAGAGGTGCAGGTAGCCCTGGAAAAACTCATGGAGGGGAGAACTACCTTTATTATTGCCCATCGGCTTTCTACTATTAAAAAGGCAAGCCGCATTATAGTGCTCTTAGATGGCACTATGGTGGAAGAAGGAACCCACAGCGAACTGCTGGCACGTGAGGGCGAATACCACAAGCTGTACAAGATGCAATTCCACGGAGAAAGCTAACTTTAAGCAGGATGGTTCTCTCATTATGTACTTTATCTATAACACACTCCTTCTTATCATTTCCCTCCTCTCATCCCCTCTTTTTCTTATAGCTATGGCAAAAAAGAAATACAGAAAGGGGCTTCCCCAAAAACTGGGCTTCTTACCCCCGAATCTACTCTTAAAATTATCAGGTAGCAGACCTATTTGGATACATGCAGTATCGGTAGGGGAAGTGATGGCTACCATACCCCTCATTCAGGAGATAAAAAAGAGAGAGCCTTCTCAGAAAATTGTACTCTCCACCGTTACGGTTACCGGCAACTATACTGCGACTATTAAAGCCAGAGAGGTAGATGCAGTAATATACTTTCCTTTCGATTACCCCTTTATAGTAAAAAGGGTAATTAAGAAGATTGCTCCTAAGCTCTTTATTACTCTTGAAACTGAGATATGGCCAAACCTCTTAAGGTGGCTTAGAAACAACTATATTCCCTCTGTGATAATCAGTGGTCGGATTTCAAATCGTTCTTACCATAAGTATAGGTGGGGTCGATTTTTCTTCAGCAAGGTCTTAGATAATATCGATTTATTCTGCATGCAAACAGAAGTTGATACCCAAAGAATCATTGACATCGGAGCTAAGGCGGATCGCGTCATCACCGTGGGAAATCTCAAGTTTGACCAGCAAGTATCCATTCTAGCCTCTGAAGAAAAGGCGGATCTCTACCGCATGTTCAACATAAAGGAAGGTCAAAGGATTTTCATTGCAGGAAGTACCCATAAGGGAGAAGAGGAAATTGTATTAGAAGTTTTCAAAAACCTCAAAAAAAGTTATAAAGACCTGATTCTCATGCTGGCACCCAGGCACCCTGAACGCTTTGATGAAGTATCAAACCTTCTTGCTCACCACAGACTTCCCAGCATCAAGAAAACGGAGATTAAGGTGGGCAAAGAAGGAAATCACCGGGACGTTATCCTGCTCGATACCATCGGAGAGCTATCAAATCTTTACAGCATTGGAACTATCATCTTTGTGGGAGGAAGTCTGGTGGCAACTGGGGGACACAATGTGCTTGAGCCCGTTGTCTATAAAAAGGCGGTGATTTTCGGACCTCATATGGAAAACTTCTCAGAGATTTCCAGGAGCCTAAGGGAAAGCGGAGGCGGTCTGCAAGTACATAATCAAGAAGAGTTCCTTTCAAAAGCAAAGATGCTACTACAAAATGAGACAGTTCGGGACAAGCTGGGAGAGCAGGCCTTTGAAATCATCTCCCATAATCAGGGTGCTATTAAGAAAGCGATGGAGGTGATCGAAAAACTCACCTGAAGAGATCAAAACAATGAACATAAGGAACTTTTTTGAACGAAAAATCTATTTCTCCCTTTCTGAAGAGAGTTTTATTAAAAGATTCCTCTTATTCCCCTTATATCTTATTGCCCTTTTCTACCGACTGCTCATTCAGTTAAGACATACCTCTTATAAAACAGGAGTGTTAAAATCTTATAGCTTGCCCTGCCTTGTTATCAGTGTTGGAAACGTTACCATGGGAGGAACAGGCAAAACACCAACGGTAATCTATCTCGCACAGGTATTTAAGGAAAAAGGCATGAAAACTGCTGTGTTAAGCAGGGGGTATAAGGGAAAGAGTCCGGAAAAAGTAGCAATGGTATCAAACGGTGAGCGGATACTCTTAAACGCTCGGGATGCGGGGGACGAACCTTTTCTTCTTTCAAAAGCACTTCCCGGCATACCGGTCATCATTGGAAGAGATAGAGTCCTCTCAGGTCAATATGCCCTTGAGCACTTCTCACCTGAGACAATACTGCTTGATGATGGATTCCAACATTTAAAGTTAAAAAGGGATGTTGATATCCTGCTTATTGACCTCCAATACGGGTTCGGTAACGGCCACCTGCTGCCCAGAGGTATTTTAAGAGAACCCCTTAACAATCTGAACAGAGCTCACCTCTTTCTCTTAACCAAAAGAACTGATAGTCACGATGATAAGGCAATTGTAGAAAAAATCAAATCATACAACCAGGATGCCCCGATTTTCTTCGCCAGCTACGAGATAAAATGTATAACCACCCTGAATGAAGAAAAGGAAATTGATCGGAGTAAACTTAATGGAAAAAAGGTGCTGGCCCTTTCAGGTATTGCTAATCCCCTTTATTTTTCTTATCTTTTAAGGCAGCATGGAATGTTAGTAGCTGAGGAGTGGAGGCTGCCTGACCATTATTGTTACACCCCCCACGATGCCGGCAAACTGAGTGAATGCCTTAACCGTGTCGACTTCATCATCACCACAGCGAAAGACAGCACCAAGATGGATAAAGAAATGTTTAAAGAATTACCTATACTCGTTCTGGAAATTATGTTAAAGATACGTGACGAACAGGGGTTTAAGAAAGCTCTTTTTAAACTCATTAACTAGTTCAAAATATCAGGAATATGGCTTAAACTAGAGGGTTAAAAATGGGCGAGAGAGAACGACTACGGCAACTAATAAAAGAAAAATCCTATGAGGAAAGGGAGGTAGTGCTATCTTCAGGTGAAAAGAGCTCTTTCTATTTTGACAGCAAACAAACTACCCTCAACCCTGAGGGCTCTTATATAACAGGTAAACTCTTCTACCAAAAGATTAAAAATGCCCCCATTCCTGTCGAAGCCGTGGGTGGCATGACCCTGGGTGCCGATCCCATTGTTACCAGTATTGCAATTGTAAGTTTCCTTGAGAAAAATCCATTACCTGCTTTTATCATCAGAAAAGAACCAAAAAAACATGGAACCTGCAAGTGGATAGAGGGAAAGGCCAATATACCCCTTAAGGCTAAAGTTGCCATTATAGAGGATGTGGTAACTACAGGTGCAACCACCCTAAACGCCATCTTAAGGGCAGAAGAGGAGGGTTTACAGGTAGTTCAGGTCCTTGCCTTAATTGATAGGGAAGAGGGAGGACGAGAGCATCTCTCTGAAAAAGGTTACAGGCTAGAATCGATATTCTCCCGCTCTGATTTTAAAGAAGAATGATTGCTACTGGGAGCATTTCAAAGTTTCTAGAATGCTGGGTGTCATTGAAAGCGAAGCAATCTTACTAATAGTCGTAAGTGGGATTGCTTCTTCATTACTCCCTGCTAAACGAAAGGTGAACCGTTTAGTATCCTGGGATCTTACAGTTATCTTTTTATTGCAAAGTGAACATGACCTCCACGCAAAAATACACACTAAAAACACCTTCTGCTAATAAGTTTACAGTCAATTATCAGCAGGAACTAAACCCCGAGCAGCTTGAGGTGGTACTGAGTGGCAATGGTCCTATCTTGGTGATTGCAGGCGCAGGAAGTGGTAAGACCAGAACCATTACCTACCGGGTAGCCCGACTCATAGAATCCGGCGTAGACCCCTCTAAAATCTTACTTGTTACCTTTACCAATAAAGCAGCAAAAGAAATGCTCCACAGAGTGGAGCTGCTGATCAGTGTAAATATCAGAAAACTCTGGGGTGGCACATTCCACCACATTGCCAATCGTACCCTAAGAAGACAGGCTCACCTATTAGGATTTGATAATAACTTTACTATTCTAGATCAGCAGGATTCCAAGGAATTACTCAACACCTGTATTGCTGACCTGGGATTTAAAACCAAAGAAAGGAGATTCCCTCAGGGGGACGTATTGCGGGATATCATCAGTCTCTCCGCCAATACCCAAAACAAGGTGGATGCCATTGTTGCTGAGCGCTACCCCTTCTTCTATGAACTCACAGATGAGATAATAAAGGTGGCCCTGCACTATCAGAAACGCAAGAGAAAAGGCAGCATGATGGACTTTGATGATCTCTTACTCAACTGGCTGACTTTGCTCAGCGATCATCCCACCTTACGGGAATACTATTCCCATAAATTTCAGTA
>JAZFSJ010000368.1:0-2710 GCA_036446115.1 Thermodesulfobacteriota bacterium
CTTATTTAAGTCTTTTGTGATTTATCATATACTTTTCCCTCATGGCCTTTAAGGTGTTACAATATAGTCATAATATTGATTATTTAGGGTCTTTATGGTAAGCATGAAGGTATCAAGGGTAACTAAAAAAACGGATGGTTTAAGAAAACTTAATAGGATAAACTGTGTCCTCTAAATTAATTGAGTCGTTGAATAAAAAAATAAAAATTTTACCCAGGGCACCGGGTGTATATCTCCTGAAGAATAAAAAGTGTAATATTATATATGTAGGAAAGGCTAAGAATTTACGAAACAGAGTAAAATCATACTTCCAACATTACTCTTCTTCTCCCACCAAAGTTCACTCCATGATTTCCCAGATTTCTGATCTGGAGCACATCGTTACCAACACTGAAAAGGAAGCCCTGATTTTAGAGAGTACCCTGATCAAAAAGCATCGACCACGCTATAACGTTATCTTAAAGGATGATAAAAACTACCCTTATTTGAAACTTACTCTTAAAGCGCAATTCCCCCGGCTATCACTGGTGAGAAGAATTGAGAAGGATAAGTCTCTCTATTTTGGGCCTTTTGCTTCAGCTCAGGCGGTAAGAGAGACTATGAAAATAATCCATCAGAATTTTTTGCTGCGCAAATGTCAGACCAAAACATTTCGTTTTCGCCAAAGACCCTGCCTTAATTATCAAATGGGGCAGTGTCCTGCTCCCTGCTTCAAGTTGATTGATGAGGAGAAATATCGAACCACGGTAAAGGAAGTGGAGCTCTTCCTTAAAGGAAAGAATCAGGAACTGATGAGGATGCTGGAAGAGAGAATGGAAGAGGCATCAAATGAGCTCGATTTTGAGGTTGCAGCCAGGATAAGGGATCGGATTGTGTCCTTGAAGAAGACCTTGGAGAAACAGAAGGCAATTATGCTCGATTTTACAGATCGGGATGTTATTTCCTTTTATCGTAAGGGTAGTTATATAACGGTTGTGGTGTTGTTCATAAGAAATGGTAAGATTATAGGCAGTAAAGATTTTATTTTAAAGAGAATCGAAATGCCGGATGAAGAGATTATCTCCTCTTTTGTCACTCAGTTTTACCGGGAAGATAAATTTATTCCCCGGGAGATTCTTGTGCCTGTTGCCTTGGAAGATCAGAATCTTATTCAAGAGTCTTTGAATGATAGAAAGGGTGAGAAGGTCGAACTTATCACTCCTAGACGGGGAGAAAAGTTGAAACTGATCGAGATGGCTCGGCTCAATGCTGAGAGTGCCTTTATGACAGCGCGGAGTAAATGGGAGGATGCTGATAACATTGCTGATGAACTGAAGCAAAAACTACATCTGCATGTTAAACCTTTAAAGATAGAGTGTTATGATATTTCTAATCTAGGGGGGCAACTTGCAGTAGGATCAATGGTTTCTTTTAAAGAAGGAGAGCCATTGAAGGATAATTATCGTCGCTTTAAAATCAGGACTGTCAAGGGAGCAGATGATTGTAGAATGCTCTATGAGGTATTAAAAAGGCGGTTTTCTCACGGGGGAGGGGGTATCCCTTTTCCTGATTTAGTAGTGGTGGACGGCGGGAAGGGACAACTTAATGTTGTTGTGAGAGCATTGCAAGAATTAAACTTAAGGTCAATCGATGTTATGGCATTGGCTAAAGGGAGGGGAAAGGGGGGGGGGAGAGCTCGCGAAGATCGAAAAGCACCAGAACAAATCTTTCTTCCTAAGAGAAAAAACCCCCTGATTCTACCGGCTCGATCAAAAGCCCTTCTTTTACTGGAAAAGATGCGGGATGAGTCTCACCGTTTTGGCTTGGCTTACCATAGGAAGCTGCGTCACAAAAAAGATTTTCGTTCCTCTTTAGAAGATGTTCCTGGCGTGGGCGAAAAGATTCGCAATAGACTTTTAAAGCATTTCGGAAGTGTTGATAAAGTAAGAGGAGCTTCTTTAGATGAGCTTTTTAAAGTTCCGCATTTGAAACAAAAAGTGGCAGAGGCCCTTTATAACTTTTTCAGGAATTGATAGTAGCGCAAAATACATGATACATGATACATGATACATGATGGGGGTACCTTATGTCTAAAATGAGAGCCCATCTTTTTATTGAGGGGAGGGTACAGGGAGTTTTCTTTCGGGCATGTACTCAGGAGGAAGCTCAAAAGCGCGCGCTCACGGGTTGGGTGAAGAATCTTTATGATGGAAGGGTTGAGGCGGTGTTTGAGGGAGAGGAGCAGGATGTTCAATCTATGATCAAATGGTGTCATAGTGGACCTACTCATGCAGTGGTTACGGAGGTCTCTGTTGAAATTGAAGAGTATAGGGGGGAGTATTACGATTTTTCAGTAAGATTCTAATCCGGCATTTATTATCACCGAAGGGACCGGCTTAAATCCAATAAAATTCATAAAGGTGAATTGCTGAAGAAGAGATTAAATAAATTAATGCTGAAATCGCTCCAACGGCTCGTTTCGCTGCGGTTTTCTATGCCTCGCCACGACGTCTACTGCAAAACCTGGGTTAAGATTTTTGGAAAGGACTGGGAGCATCTAGTGCAATTAGTTAAAAAGCTCCGCCAGAGTTAGAAGAGATGTGATAATAATGTGACATTAATTGGGAGGAAAACCTGCAAGGGAAATTCCATCTCTGGATGTATTTTTGACTCGGTACATTGCATCATCGACAGCCTTTAGTAATTCGTCTTTAGTCGTAGCGTCATCACC
>JAZFSJ010000369.1:0-4759 GCA_036446115.1 Thermodesulfobacteriota bacterium
TTGACTCCTCTTCCTTTTTTAAATAAAATTAATTTAGTGCATTTTGTTTACCCATCGAAAGGAGCAAAAATGAATAGGAATGCAAAAAAGAAGGTTCCTGCACCAAAGCTTCCCAGAGAAGTGATAAAGTCCCTCATAGATGTGGTGGGCACAGAATGGGTTGCAGAAGATCGGGCTGTTGTTGAAGCCTACAGCCGTTTTAGTGTTGATACTCTTGGCACTCTCAAAAAGCATCTAAAAGATCCCACAGTGCTTCCGGCCTGTATAGTACTGCCGCAGTCAACAGAAGAAGTTCAGTCAATTGTTCGAATTGCTCACCGCTTTAAAATCCCAATCCTTCCCTTCACCAACGGTTTTTTCACCCTATGCGGCCCCTCCACCCCTGATCCTACCCTCTGTATCCATTTCAGTAGAATGAACCGGATTTTGGAAATAGATGAAAAAAACATGTGCGCAAGGATCCAGGCCTTTGTTGACTATGGCCAATTGCAGGCTGAGGCGATGAAAAAGGGATTGTGGAACGGGGGAACCCCGCTTGCCACAAGCATCTGCAAGCTTGCTTCGCAGACATCACTTGCCGGCATCTGGCAGACGGATCTCAAATACGGAACATTATCTAAAAATGTGATAAGTACAAAAGTGGTGTTACCCACAAGTGAGATACTTATCACAGGATCAGATACGGTTTCCGGAGTTAACTGTTCCTGGGAGTATGGTCCCGGGCCTGACTTGCTCAGTATGATTCGGGGGAGCGGTGCCACCTCGGGTATTATTACTGAGATAACGGTGAAGCTGCATCCCTGGCCGGGAAGCAAGTATCTTCCCGAGCCCCCTGCGGGACGACCATGCATACAAACCTTTAATCAACCACACTACGACAGCACCCCACCACCTGAGAAGGTGAAGGTGCTCTGGGCAGAATTTCCCAATTATGATGCAGAACTTGAGGCATTGGGTAAGATCGCAAAAGCGGGTATTGGCATCGGTCTTAATGCGGTAGGTGTGTATAATGCATACTATTGTTCCCAAACACAGGAAATGACGCTTGAGCGATTGAAGAATAAGTTTTTTCCCGGCTACAACTGTTATATCGCTCTCCTTGGTGTTACTTCCGAGCGCCAGATAGGACACGAGGAAACAATTTTCGGAGAGATTGTTGCCGAGGTTGGCGGAGCCGTGTTATCTGAGAAACACAAGCCTGACGTGCTTGAAGCGCTGAAGCCCTGGAATCTTGACTGTATACGGAATGTCACCGGTTTTCGCATGAACCGTCATTATTTTGGAGGTTCTATTGTTCCCCTGGGACCGCTCAAAGAGGTTGCCTATAAGACGAGAGAAATCTGGTCACAGTCAATCAATGCCATTGGTGAAACCTATATCACGGACCGGGGAGGCATTGAGGAAACGCCTTTCCTCTACGCGTTAGACCGTGGTGGCAGATTCTGGCTTTGTGAGGCGGATGTCTATCCGGATCCACTTGATGTTGAAAAGCTGAAACGGGCAAGGGCACTTACCATTTCATCGAACTTTGCTTTTGTTTCTCAACGTTTTGCACCTCCTCTTCAAGGGGTGCTCGTAGAACCTTTGACCACTGCATATCCTGAGGTTGGCCCGAATGTGTATTTGCTCGTACGTAAGTTAAGGAAAGTATTTGATCCCCACGGCATTTGTGTACCGGGAAGGCAGGTGTATACAGAAGAAGAAGTGAAGGCCTTACCGGAGGAAATGATAACTTTTATCAATGAAATGAGAGCGAAGTATAATATGCCGGCCCTAAAACGCGAATCATTAACTTAAGGAGTGATCGCGTGCCATTGAGTCAGCAATTCCGCATTCCGCAATTTTACCCCGTGAAATTTGAAATATATTTCACCGGGGCCAAAATCCAAAATGTGGAGGTCCGGAAATGTACCAATCAATATTACGAGAGGATCTAGATCCTTTTCCTGGAACGTTTAATCCTGCATCTTGCATCTTGTATCTTGTATCTTCTGTGGACCGTGGACTGATGACTGTGGACTCTTTCATCTGCGTCCTATAATCACTCGAATCCCTGAACCCTTGGAGACGATAGAGGAGGCTCTCTGCCAATGATTACAGATGGTTTTACCTATCTCGCGGTAATCGTCTTTTTCGCTGGTGCAGTTGTGTGGACTGAAAAAGCATTGAAAGGTAAATTTTTTAAATATGTCCCTGCAGTCGTTTTAATCTATCTCGGCGCCATGCTTCTTTCCACTTTTTCCTTATGGGAAAAGACAGATGAGGTAAATTTTTATTATCACATGACCAAAACAAATCTCTTGCCGGCCATGATATTTCTTATGTTACTTCGATGTGATTTAAGAAAGATCATCAAATTGGGTCCGAGGATGTTGTTAGGGTTTTTCACGGCTTCGCTTGGTATTATGCTAGGTTTTGTCATTGTATATGCGATTTTCAAAGGGGTGTATGAGCCTGATACCTGGAAATCATTTGCCGCACTTTCTGGCAGTTGGATGGGGGGTACGGGTAATATGGTGGCTATTCAGGGGGCATTGAACGTTCCCAGTGCTAAGATGGGTTATGCCCTCTTAATGGATTCCGTAGATTATGCCATATGGGTGATGATCTTATTAGCGCTTATTCCCTTTGCACCTCTTTTTAATAAATGGACTAAATCAGATACGGCCTTGCTTGACCGGATTGGAATGTATCTTAATGAAACACAGGCAAAGGTGAGGCGCCGTATTGAATTCCCCGATCTCCTTGTACTCATAGGAACAGGTTTGCTTATCTCAGCCCTGTCCATGTATCTGGCAGGGAAATTGCCCACAACCGATTTTATTACAGCTACCGCCTGGACGGTGATCATTGTCACCATAGCCGGTAGTGTATGTGCCATGACACCACTTGCGCGTATCCCCGGATCATCGCAGCTTTCCAATGTCGCCCTCTATACCCTGGTCGGTCTCATTGGCTCAAGGGCTAATTTTGCCGAGTTGACCCAGGCACCGTTATATATTATCTCAGGTTTTCTGATCATTGGTATTCAAGTAGTGGTTTTGACTCTGGCAGCAAAATTATTTAAACTGGATCTTTTTACCTGCGGTGTGGCCAGCCTCGCGAATATCGGGGGCGTTGCCTCTGCGCCAATCTTAGCTGCTGCCTATAGCGAGGCCTTAGTCCCGATCGGCGTATTAATGGCCATGATGGGGTATGTCATCGGAACCGGCGGCGGATTACTCATCGGGAAAATCCTGTCCCTGCTTTAAAGGGGTTATACGCCTGTGAAAATTACTGATATTCAACTGGGTCACCTATCCATACCTTTAAAGACACCTTTCAAAACAGCCTTAAGAACCGTAACCCATGTAGAGGATGTACTGGTAAAGATCCACACGGATGCGGGTAATGTCGGCTACGGCAGTGCCGCGCCCGCAGCTCCTATTACCGGCGATACAGTGAGCAGTATCAGGGCCGCAATCGAAGGAACTATCAAAGAACAGCTTGTCGGTCTGTCGATCGATAATTTTGAAGAAGTGATGGTACGGTTGCATGCCTCCCCGGTAAAAAGCACCGGCGCCGAGGCAGCGGTCGATATCGCCCTGTATGATCTCTATGGCCAGTTACACAAAGCGCCGGTCTGTAAACTATTAGGCGGCCATCGAAAGGAGCTCACCACGGATATTACCATTAGCGTTAATGAACCTGAGGAAATGGTGCGGGATAGTATGGATGCCGTAAAAAAGGGTTTTAAAATACTCAAGGTAAAAGTGGGCAATGATCCGGAAAAAGATATAAAATGTTTAAAACATATACGGGAAGAGGTGGGTCATGATATTCAGCTGCGGGTTGATGCGAACCAGGGCTGGACACCGAAGGAAGCGGTGTATGTGTTACAAAAGGTGGAGGATGCGGGTATAAGGATCGAACTTGTCGAGCAACCGGTGAACGGTCATGACCTTAAAGGCTTGAAATTTGTGACGGATCATGTGTCCATTCCGGTTGTAGCGGACGAGAGTGCCTTTTCACCCCGGGATGTTTTTAAAATTATCCAGATGCGTGCTGCGAATATGATTAATATTAAATTGATGAAAACGGGCGGCGTGTATAATGCCCTGAAAATATGCGCTATGGCCGAGAGCGCTCATATGGAGTGCATGATCGGAAGCATGCTGGAGAGCAAGATCAGTGTCACCGCCGCTGCTCATCTGGCTGGTGCCAAAAGCATTATTACAAAATGTGATCTCGATGCACCGATTCTATGCACTGAGGACCCGATCGAGGGAGGTGCCCTGTACCAAAATGATCAAATCATCCTCTCCGATGAACCGGGGTTTGGGTTTAAAAATATCAAAGAGGAGAATACGTTGATTTAGAATTTACCATCCTGCTTCTCATCACTCGTTACTCATTGCTCAGCACTCAACCTTCCACAATCCCCATTTGTTTGATCCAGGATCAATTGCTTAGCTACCCACTTTCATTCGACTCCTGTGCAAAAACTGTCCTTTCCATGTTTTTGACGAGCCCGGGGAGCAGTTTATAGGGAAAGCTTACCAGGAACTCCTCGTTCTTTAGTCTCATGTTAGCTCTCCCTCCATAATCTCCAATTACAAAGACAGGTTTGTTCTCCACGAAAGGAGGGGTAACAGTCATCAAGCACGCGGCAGATCCTACGTAGCCCGTGATTATCTCTCCAGTGTCAAAGGCATGTGCGGTAGAAATCATGCACATCTGGTGACTATCTACCGGAAAGAGAATCAGATCAGGCATCTTG
>JAZFSJ010000370.1:0-3153 GCA_036446115.1 Thermodesulfobacteriota bacterium
AAAATCGAAGATGACGAACCATTGCCGTACTTACCGCTGGCTGATGCCAGTTCAGTGCGAGTCGGTGAAATGGTGGTGGCCATCGGTAACCCTTTTGGCCTGAAGCACACATTGACCAATGGGTTGATCAGCGCCAGAGACCGCAAGCTACCAAAGGAAGTAAAAGGCAGTGAAAATCATTTTCTGCAGACCAACGCCCTCATTAATCCCGGTAATTCTGGTGGACCACTGATTAACTTAGGGGGGGAAGTGGTCGGCGTGAATATGGCCATCGTTGCAGGTTCGCAAGGCATTGGTTTTGCCGTGCCAATTGATCTGGTGAAAGAAATAGTTCCCTGTCTGATGCGAAGTGGTAAGGTTGAGCCTGGGCAACGCCCACGTCTTAAACGATGAGTTGCTCCATGTAATGTGGTAAAACTCGTTACCCTTAACTTTAATGAGGAGATATGGATATGTTCAAGAGATGTTTCTACGTTATGATAATTGGAGCATCCCTGTTTTTTCAGAGCCATGGTGTTCCTTTTTTGGGAGTAGATTATTTACAGGCAGATACCATTGAAGGCGGTAAAAAAGAGATTGATGGCTTAAAGGTTATGACTATGGTGAGTGAAAGGGATAGGGGGAAGGACCATAGTATCTCTACTTCCTGGAAGTTAACTGAAAAGGGAAATGAACGGCATAGGGCGAAATATACTGAAGCGAGAAAGCACTACAAAGGTAAAGACGGTTTTAACTATAAATCAGTCATACGATATAGTGAGCCCCCGAAGATAATTAGAAGGGCTATTCTCACCTGGAATCATACGGATGGAAAAAGAACATACTGGTATTATTTAGTTGGTTTTCTCGATCCAAAGAGAGCTAATAATATTGAGCGCATTAGAACCCAGGCCGAGGTGGATTTTAACCTTGATGATTATGTAGACATTAATCTGGAAGAGGAAACGCATAAACTCATAAGAAGTGAAGAATATGAAGGTAAAACGTGCTATGTGGTTGAGAGTACCCCAATTAAAAAAGAGATAAAATATGGGCAGAGGATTAGTTGGATAGATCAGCAAAATTTGATTCCTTTGAAGGTAGAGTATTTTGATAAGGGAAAAAAGAATTGGAAGGTCCTTAGTATTAAGTGGCAAAGTATCTCCGGGTTGTGGTTTTGGAAAGAGGCAGTGGCAGAAAATGTTCAAAAAGATTACAAAACATTCATTACTATTGAGGATGTAAAGGTGAATCTCGGTTTGGAAGACAGGGAGTTTGGTAAGGTCGCTTTGCAGAAAAGAAAGTATTAAACGCGGTAATCTATCGGAGAAAAATGTGAGATTACTCTAATAGTGCTGCCAAAAAAGGAGGTGTGTGATGAAAAGAAAAACTTTAATTACCATTATTACATTTTTTTGGGGAATCTTTTGTCTGACAGGGTATACCTCCACAGCGGCGGAGAAGGCAGGACAGCTTAAGGTAATCAATAAGATTGTTATTATCAATCAATATGAAGAGATAAAACCTATTTCGATTACTTCTCAACCTGGAACTACGGTGATCTGGGTGAACCATTCCAGAACACCGGTAGAAATATTTTTTCTTGATAAGAAGGTTACCCTTGCCTGTGGTTCTCCGGTAAACTTTATTGTGGGTAAGGACGGAGCGTATGAATCTGGTAAAATTCCTTTTGGGGGTACGGCCAGCCTTTGTTTTCTAGAAAAGGGGAAATATGACTATATGATCAAATCACCGAGAACTTTTTATATGAAGCAAGTGGAAAGAGATTTTAAAGGAGTGATTATAATAGAATAATAACTACATGTTCAATGTTTTCTGAGGTATCAATGGCCACAATGATTAAGAAACTACTGCAGCTTAATTTCGGTGTTTCTCTTAAACGATAACCAAGTACATAAAGGAGGAAAGGATGTTTAAGAAAAAGATTCTCCTACCTTTGTTGGCAGTCCCGATTGTAATAGGGTTTCTCGGAAGCTTGATAGGGGTTGCTGACAGACAGAACACCGCAGGTCTTCACCTGCCTTTGAAAGAAGCCTATGCCGCCCAGGCGAAAAAACCTGCTGTCGATCCAAAGGCAAACGATACTCTCAAACAGATGGGGGAATATCTGAAAACAGCGGATCGATTTACCTTTCATATTGAGGCATATTTTGAGGAGGTATTAGAAACAGGCCAGAAACTGCAATACAGTGCCATCACTGATGTAGCCATAAGGCGTCCCGACCGCCTTCATGTGGAAAAGCGTGGTGATGTGGCCAATGATAGTTACTTTTACGACGGCACACGCATCACCCATTTCGATCGCAGGAGCAATACATACGCTTCCGTGGACGTTCCGGCGACTATTGATACTGCCTTTGATCATATTGCACAGCGCTACGGATTGACACCACCTCTGGTCGACCTTGCTTACAAAGACCCGTACACTATTCTAATAAAAGCCGTTACGTCAGGCGCTTACATCGGTTTATCTAGGGTTCGGGGCACCACCTGCCACCACCTGGCGTTTCAACAGGATGTTATTGACTGGCAGGTATGGGTTGAAGATGGCTGGATGCGAGTGCCGCGCAAAATCGTCATCACTTATAAAAAAGTCGAGGGATCCCCTCAATATATGGCGTTTCTATCGGAATGGAACTTTTCACCGCGGTTTCCCAATAACCTGTTCGACTTTGTTGCACCAAAAAATGCGAAACAGGTCGAGATTACCCCGGTTAAGAAATAGTGGTTGCATAATTGAATAGTTACGAGGAGACCACCAATGAAGCAGCGCCGATTCATCAGAAAACTTCAGAAGTCAGCCCGAAGGGTATTAGTGGTATTTCTGGCCATAATTTTTACCCTCACTGTTAACATCATAGTCTCTGAATCTGGAAGGCCGCGGGCAGCACATCGCGGCGGGCAGGGAAGCATACGCCATCAAGGGGAAGCGCGCGAACACCCTCAAAAGAACGAGCGACGAACAAGCAAACGCCGCCACGCAAGACGGCATCACCGCGGAAGCATACACAATTACGAGGTGTACGACGACGATGATGAGTACTACGATGACTACTGTGATGATTACGGCGATGATTGCTACTATGACGACTACTACGATGATTGTATCTGCGACGATTAAAACGAGCTCATTGAGGAGTCTGAGGGTTTGTA
>JAZFSJ010000371.1:0-3995 GCA_036446115.1 Thermodesulfobacteriota bacterium
GAGCATTCCTGCGGCATGCAGGTAAAAGCACAAGGAAATGATATTGTAGAGATCAGGGGCTTAAAAGAGCACCCGTACAGTAAAGGAGTCTTATGCCCTAAAGGACTTGCAGCAAAAGACATTTTCAATGCATCCGATCGGCTTAAGCACCCCTTAAAAAGAAATGGAACCGGGTGGCAGGAAATTTCATGGGATGAAGCACTTAAGCTATGCGCGCAAGGACTGAAGAATATAAAAGACACCTATGGGTCAGAGGGTCTTTTTATCTACCATGGTCAGACCTATGTGAAAAATCGACTTGCGTTTTTTATGATGAAAAGATTTTTCAATCTCTACGGTGCAGTGAACCTCTCTTCGGCAGGAAGTGAGTGTTTTATTTCAATGATGCTGGCACACTTTGCCACCTTTGGCAACATTCCCCTGCCTGACTATGAAAACAGCAATTGTATAGTCGTATGGGGTTCCAATCCCTTGACAAGCGGCGGTGTGGGGAAAAGCTACCCTCTGATGACTAAAATCCTCAAAGGGAAAAAGGAAAAGGGAGCAAAGTTCATTGTAATAGATCCACGGAAAACCGAGACGGCGGAACTTGCAGACATCTTTATTCAGCCAAGACCCGGTACTGATGGTGCGCTTGCGCTCGGTTTGATCAGAGCCATCCTGGATGAAAACCTTGAAGATAAAACCTATATTCAAAACCATACCTCAGGGTTCGATCAGTTAAAGGGACTTATAGAGGACTATCCGCTTGACCAGGTTGAAAAGACAACCGGCGTAAGTCAGGCAACCATTAAAGAAGCAGCCCGTTTATTCGCAACGACAAAACCCGCATGTATCAAGGTGGGATGTGGTGTTGAACACCACACAAATGGAGTCCAGAGCATACGTGCCATCAATATCCTGCTTTCCATTACAGGAAATATCGACGTCAAAGGAGGAAATACATTTATAGAGCGAACTCCTCTTTCACACCCGGATGTGAATAGTGTTTCCATGGACAAGGCTCTTGGTTCAGACGAGCACCCGATGTTTGTGGGAATGATACAGCAAGCTCAAGCTGTTGCCGCAATTGATAAAATAGTGTCTGATACACCCTATCCCGTGAGAGGAATGGTTGTGGTTGGCGGTTCCCCTCTACGAGTCCTTGCAAATAGTGGAAAAGTAGAAGAACTGATGAATAAAATGGAATTTACCGTGGTAATCGATCAGTTCATGACAGATACCGCAAAGAAGGCAGATCTTGTCCTGCCAGCTGCGATGTTTCTTGAAAGAAATGAGGTTACCACCAATCCTCTCATCCTTCAGAATAAAGTTTTTGAACCTCAAGGCCCATTGCCTGATTCAACAATCTGGATGGAGCTGGCAAGGGCTATGGGATACGGGGAACACTTTCCCTGGGGAAACGCACTTGAAGCTATAGAACACCTGATAGAACCGTCTGGTATTCCGCTCAAGAAGCTGCAAGAAGCACCTGCAGGAATTCTAGAGCCCTGTGAAACCGGGAAAGCCCTGAGTGATGGTTTTTACACGTATTCTTCTAAGATCGAACTCCATTCCAAGTCAATGGAATCAAATGGTTACAATCCACTTCCCGCCTACATTGAACCCACAGAAGGACCTGTAAGCGACCCAACAACCGCAAAGGAATATCCTCTCATACTCATTACCGGTGGCAGATACCCTACATTTGTTCACTCCCAGCATAGAAACATCCCGAGTCTCAAAAAACTCTTTCCAGAGCCCTTCATGGAAATCAATCCAAAAACCGCAAAGTCTCTTGGCATAGAGGAGGGAACTGAAACTATTGTAGAAACAAAGCGCGGTGCAATCACTATCAAGGCTACCTATAAGAAAGGAATACTTCCTGACGTTGTCCACCTTCCTCATGGATGGAATGAAGCGAACTGCAACCTTCTCACTAATGATAAGTCAAGAGATCCCATTTCAGGTTTTCCTCCTTTAAAATCATCTCTATGCCGTGTAAGGAAAGCTTAGATCATTAAGTAACAAGGGAGGGGCGCATCATGACCAAAGATAACCTTATCAACACACTTAAGGAAGACCTCAAGGTTAAAAAGGAAATCATTGCTATCAAAGTTATGAAAAAGGCACCCTCCGATGTTCCACACTACGAGGGTCAGGCCTCACCGGGAATGTGTGCTTTGGTGGGTGAAATTCTAAAAGATGGTTCTCTATTCTATACAACCAAAGAAAACCTGGGGTGCCCTATGGCCCTGACCGCAACTGGTACCTGTGAAAATGAGCCCAGGGATAAGTTTTTGGAGTTTATGATAGACCAAAATAGGGAGTACCCCATGCACAAAGATCCAGCCACCCTGGAAAACTATTACGATAAGGTAGATGAATTCTTTACATACCCAAAGGTTGATGGAGAAGGTATCCTAACAGGTCCCCTTTTAAAGGTTGATGATCCCGACCTGGTCTTACTTTTCATCACACCCCATCAGGCCGATATCTTAAGCCGCGCTCGTGCTTATTTAGGCGATTTTACCAGGGGATTTGCAGGGATGGGAGGCTGTATCTTCACTATACGTTACACATTTAACTCAGGTGATCCCACTTTTTCTACCAGTGATACGGCATGGAGGATGTTTGCAGGCCTTGAGGAAGATGAGCTCACCTACACTTTTCCCTATCCGAAACTACTGGAGATAGCTGATCAGATAAAACCAACAGCTGAATATGTGAATGGTTTTAAAAGTATGTTCTAATTTGTGTAGCTAAACATTAACCGTGATTATCACAACCTTCATGTGCCTCGCAGCCCACCCCTGAGTCATTGATTTTACCGGCAAGCCAGGCTTCGGCAACTTCTCTTAGCTCTCCGGTACAGCCGCGATATACTTTGATACCATGAGCATTTATAACATTAACTGCCCCACCGCCCATGTTACCGGCCAGCATCACTTTAACACCCATCTCCGCAAGGGTGGATACTATATTAGACTTACAACCGCACTCCGCAGGTGGATCGATCCTTTCTGCGGAAACAATTTTATTACTATCATCTACAGTAAAAACGGTAAAATGTTCACAATGGCCAAAATGACCGTCAACCTGGTTGCCTCTGGAAGGTAGAGCTATTTTCATTTCCTGGTCCTTTCTTTATGATGTTAAATGGTTTTGTTGTTTAGATGATCGAAAATCAGATTTAATACCTACCCCTCTCCTGTCCAGCAAAAGGTACATAGTTTTTCTCTCGGCATTCCAATTGCCCTGATCATATTACTAAGCTTTTGATACCGAAGGGTTGTAAGGCCCATTCTCTGCTCTATCTTTGTAACCATTGCAGCATATTTATCTGATGACTCATCGGCGTATTCTTCAATATTTGCTTTCTTTTCATCTTCAAGCTCGCTAATTGCTTTTCTGGCAGCAAGATCAAGCTCAGAACGTGAACGGGAAAAATTGAGGAATTTACACCCGTAGGACAGCGGTGGGCACGCTGGCCGCATGTGAATCTCGAGGGCACCGTAATCGTACATTCTCTGAAGAGTGTCTTTAAGCTGGGTGCCACGAACAATCGAATCTTCACAAAAAAGTAATCGCTTGCCTTCTGTCAGCTCCTTAATCGGTATCAGCTTCATCTTGGCCACCAGGTCGCGGACATTTTGTTGTTGAGGCATGAAACTTCGAGGCCAGGTAGGCGTATATTTTACGAAAGGGCGACAATAGGTGATTTGTGCCTTTGTAGCATATCCCAAAGCATGAGCAGTGCCGGAATCAGGAATTCCAGCGACACAATCAACTTTAACATCATCATTTTCAGCCAGCGCAGCACCACACCTGTAACGGGTAGCCTCTACATTGATACCTTCATAGCTGGATGCGGGATATCCATAATAGATCCAAAGGAAACTGCATATCTGCATGTGATCGCCCGGCGGTTTTTTTTGCTCAATCCCTTCCGGGGTCAGCAGCACGATCTCTCCAAGTCCCAGGTCTTTCTCAACCGTATATCCGAGATTAGGGAA
>JAZFSJ010000372.1:0-2042 GCA_036446115.1 Thermodesulfobacteriota bacterium
GGCTTATCTATCCTGCAATGTTTGCCATCGGACTTTATGGAGGTTTTATCCAGGTCGGAGTGGGATTTGTGCTTATGGCATCGATATACCACTTGATGAAAATCGGCCTTGTCCGTATCAACATGCATAAGGTTTTTATAATATTTATTTATACAATTCCAGCACTGCTTGTTTTCATTTTCACTAGCAATGTGAACTGGAAGTTTGGGCTGACCCTTGCAGCAGGAACTGCATCTGGGGCATGGTGGTCGGCAAAGGTTTCTGTGAAAAAGGGAGAAGGGATCATCCGGATTGTATTGGTGGTCTTAATGCTAATAATGTCTTTAATTCTTTTAAATATAATTAAATTCCCTGATTTTCCTCCCGTCCAATAAAAAGTCCTTATTCAAGAATCCAAAAAAACAAGTGTAAATTGACTTAAGAAGAGCAAGTAGATATTATAAATCTTAATATTTTGACATCGGTTCATGTAGAACTAGATTCAAAGCAAATAAAATTGATCTTAAGATGAGAAAGATCAAACTACACACCAAGATTTTCATCGGATTAATCCTCGGGGTAGTGGTAGGCCTTGTCTTTGGTGAGAAGGCCACTATTATTGAGCCGGTTGGGACAATCTTTCTTCGCCTTATCACCATGATCGTTGTTCCTTTGGTCCTTGTTTCTCTTATGCTGGGAACGGCAAGCCTGGGTGATATTCGGAAGCTGGGCCGGATAGGAATAAAAACTATCATCTACTTCATGATAACCACCACGATTGCTATTTCCATAGGCCTCGCTTTAGCCAACATTGTCAAACCAGGCTACGGCCTAAACGAACAGGTGAGGGCGGAACTCTACAAAAGCTATGAATCAAAAGCTCAAGTTAACATTCAACGGATGACAGAAAGAGCTGGTGACAATCTATTTAACATGGATGAACTGAAAGATCCGGAAGGACTTATTGTTAAACTGCGTAATGGCTCTGATCCGCTGTCAAATTATGTCCGAGAGCAATTTTCCTCTAAGACAAAGGAAATGCTGGAAACATATAATGATTCCCATCCACCATCCAATTCTCTTAGGAAGACTTTGCTCGATGAATTGAACAAACTCCTTGAAAAGGAAAGTTTTTATAAAGAAGAGCTATTTGCCCATGTGGAATTAACAAAGGAAATAAAAAGACTTGTATTAAAAAACCTTCAAGATAGGGAAGTTATCCGCCTCAACAGGTTACTAATGGAAAGTGCTTTCCCCCAGGAATTAGCAAAAAGCCAAAAACGCTCTCCCTTATCAGGCCTGATAGAAGTGCTTGTTAACATTTTCCCCACAAATCCTTTAAAGTCCCTTGTAGAAGGAAATATGCTCCAAGTTATCTTCCTTGCCTTTCTCTTTGGTATTATCCTCACTCTAATAAAGCGAGAAAAATCAGAAATCCTCATAAAATTTCTTGAGGGCTTGAATGATGCTATCATTCAAGTTGTGCACATTGCCATGAAGCTTGCTCCCTACGGTGTTCTGGCTCTGATGGCTACTGTGATCGGCCAATACGGTGTCCACATCCTCGTCACTCTTCTCAAGTATTCCTTAGTGGTTGTGGGAGGTCTAGTGCTCTACACATTTTCCGTAAACAGCTTTGCAGTAGGCATCCTCGGTCGAACCAATCCCCTCCGTTTCTACAAGGCAGTTAAGGAAGCCATGGTCATCGCCTTCAGCACCTCAAGCTCCAACGCTGCCTTACCTGTGAGCTTGGAATGTGTTCAGCACATAGGAGTACCCAGAGAATACTCGAGTTTTGTCATTCCTCTGGGAGCGACCATCAACATGGACGGAACCGCCCTTTATCAAGGGGTGGCAGCTGTGTTCATTGCCCAAATCTACGGCATTCCCTTAGGACTTATAGATCAAGTCACCATCGTTTTAATGGCGACATTGGCCTCTGTTGGAGCAGCCGGTGTTCCCGCAGCAGGCATCATTACCCTGGCCATGGTCCTCAAGCAAATTGGCATTCCCCTTGAAGGAATCGCCTTGATTCTGGGCGTTGACCGATTCCTCGATATGTG
>JAZFSJ010000373.1:0-3968 GCA_036446115.1 Thermodesulfobacteriota bacterium
AAAAATTACGAGGAGATTTTCAATGAGGCATGCAACAAAAATCTTACTATCCGTGATATGCATGCCCTACGGCTCTTAATGTCTCGTTTGAATAAAAAGCTTAAACAGGAAACAAACTTTAAGATTGAAAGAAACCACAGGGATAATGTCTTCTACTTTAAAATATCCTCCAGATAACTCTCCTTTCCACTTTTTGAACTCAAGATTATTTAATCCAAACATCAAAATCCCTGGCTCAGAACGGTTTAGAAAGGCTACAGATTCACCGATCTAATCTTTAAGGATCAAATAACTCGCAGTGTGTTACATGTACGTCGCACCAGGGCGGGCGAAAAAAATCATTTGGCACCACTTTAGTTTACGAAAATATTGTAACTACTATTTATTATATTTGACTTATTAGTTTATTAATTTTACCATATATTATCTATTATTATGAGATAAATCCCTCTCAATCTCTTAAAAACAGATACTCAATAATTGATCGCTGGGGAATTCACCTTTTTAAAGATAAGAAGATGTCACTACCAAGACTGATATTGATTGTTCTATGTACGATAGCAGTGATCTTTGTAGTCTACTGTATTATCGAACTGTTCGGGAAAAACTCCATTGATTCTCGCTATACCCCCCAAAGATGGGTAAAAATCGAAGAGCAGAACGAGCGAGCTGATAAGGAAACTACCGACAGCACCCCCTCCAATCTTCCGATTCGAGTAGCGGTTGCCCCCGTAATTTCTCCCGAAAAGTCACTAGCGATTTATCAGTGGTTTGTTGATTATCTTGGTGCGGTACTGGATAGAAAAGCAGTCCTCCTACAGCGTCAGAGCTATGCTGAGGTAAACGACCTGATACGCCATGGAGGGTGCGATATTGCATTCATATGCACATATCCATTTGTGCAGGCAGAGCGTGATTTTGGAGCTAAACTGCTTGTAGTGCCCCAGATCAATGGGAAGATTACCTATAAATCGTACATCATTGTACCCGGCACAAGCAAGACTGTGTCGCTATTGTACTTGAGAGGGAAACGCTTTGGCTCTTCGGATATTCTTTCCAACTCGGGTTGGCTGTTCCCGGCTGTCTGGCTTCTCGAGAAGGATGAAGACCCCGAGTACTTTTTTAAGGAACATGTTCTCACAGGAAGTCACGACCGTTCTATCATGGCAGTGGCTACAGGATACGTTGATGGGGCCGCTGTTGACAGCTTAATATATGAGTTTATGGTAAAAGAAGACCCTTCTCTGCTGGATAAAACCAGAATCATCATGAAATCTCCTGATTTCGGTATGCCCCCGGTGGTGGTACACCCGAAAATGGACCCGACACTTAAGGAACGTATTGCAGACCTACTCATCAATATGCACGAGGCTCCGGGAGGCAAGGTAGTGCTGGCAAAGCTGGGGATCGACCGTTTTGTAGTTCCGGACAACACGCTTTATGACAGCGTGCGTAAAGCCGCTACCATATGGGAGTCCCACCTATGAGGATTTTCACTACTGGGCTCATTTTACTAAAACGCCTTTTCACCTGGCTGTTCTCCGTACCTATTCTTCTCAAAATTATGGGCACGGGACTGCTGGTCGCTTTTATTTTTGGAAGCGTGTTTCTCTATCAAACAGGTAACAGTCTGTCGCGTACCTTGTACCGTATTCTGGAAGAGAGAACGAGATCCATGGCCGTGTTACTGGCCTCGCAAATTGAAAGACCCATAGTAACCGGAGAACTGTTCGCCGTAAAAAGACAATTAATGCGATTAATAGAAAGCAACCCCAACCTTTGCTACGCTATTGTCGAGGATAGAAAAAACCAAATTATTGTCCACACCTTTGAAAAATCGGTGCCGACAGACCTGGTGGGTTTAAGGTCCCAGCAGAAGCCAGGCAGTGAGACCGTAGAGGTCTTCGGTAGCGAGAGAGGGCGTATATTCGAGGCTGCGATACCACTGGTAGGCGGAAGTGCAGGTCAGCTAAGGCTCGGAATCACCGATCAGATGGTTACCACAGAGATGTCCTCTCTTACCTGGCTGCTGCTTTTAACCTTAGGTCTTTGTATGGCCATCGGCTTGGGGTTAGCGCTGTTTTTAACCTACATTCTCACCCGTCCCATTCAAAATCTGCTTTTAGCTACAAACCAGATCAGTGAAGGCAAATTCGAGTTCAGGGCCAGGGTTTTTTCAGGTGACGAGGTTGGCAAGCTCGCAGTTGCCTTTAACCGGATGGCAAGTGGTCTTCAAATGTTTCGTAGAGAAGTTAAAGAAAAAGAAGCCGTTCGCCAGGCTCTTATGGAGAAGATCGTTTTAGCACAGGAGGAGGAGCGTGCCTCTATCGCACGAGATCTGCACGACCAATTGGGCCAATCCCTTTCGGCTCTCCTTTTGGAAATACAATCGATGCGTGAAGGGGAACAAAAACGAGATGAGCTGTGCAGTACCCTTGAGAGCAAAACGTATCGCCTCATTGATGAAGTGCGTCGTCTGGCATGGGGAATGCACCCTTCTATTCTCGACGATTACGGGCTTAACAATGCACTTGCCCGTTATATTGACGAAATCTCAAAAGCATCCAAATTGAAGATCGACTACCAATACATCTGCCCGGATAAACTCGGGCGCCTCCCCGTACGGACGGAAGTCACGCTCTATCGTATTGCCCAGGAGGCAATTACCAACATTGTACGTCATGCCCATGCAAACCATGCAAGCGTTATTCTTATGAGGGATGTAAATGACAACCTGCTCCTTATTGAAGACGACGGCTTAGGGTTTGATCCCGAAAAACTTGACCACAACGGCCTCGCCCACCTGGGTCTAATCGGCATGCGTGAAAGGGCCACCCTGCTCGGAGCAAATTTCACCCTGGAGTCAACGCCAGGCAACGGCGTTACCATAAGGGTCAAAATAACCCAAGAAAAGGAACAGCCATGTCTATCAGAATTGTGATTGCCGACGATCATGCAGTATTTCGCAGTGGTCTGCGCGCCCTGCTCGAAAAAGAATCAGACTTCGAGGTTGTCGGAGAGGCAGGAACGGGGATGGAAACAATGAGGCTAGCCTGTGAAAAGGATTTTGATATCCTTCTGTTAGACATCAACATGCCCGAAGTAACAGGCCCAGCAGTTGCAGAAGATGTTTTAAAAAAGTGTGATCATGTGGCCATTGTGGTTCTCACCATGCATGATGATGAATACTACCTGCAGGAACTTTTTAAAATCGGTGTCAGGGGATTTGTTCTCAAGCAATCCACAGGCACCGATTTGATCCAGGCAATCCGGGCGGTGAACAGCGGAAAGCAATACATCGACCCCTCTCTGACCTCTTATGTGATTTCACCATATGTAGGACATGCTAAGGAAAAAACGGAGAGCAGAAAGAATATCCTGACACATCGTGAACAGGAAGTCTGCAGCCTATTAGCATACGGTCACACCAATAGCGAAATCGCTCAAAAGCTTTTCATTTCTGAGCGCACAGTCGAATCCCACCGTTCCAACATTTTCTCCAAGCTGAACCTTAAAAACCGCGCCGAGCTGGTTCGTTTTGCCATCGACAACAACCTAATGAAACTCCCTTAGCATCTGCTCAAAATTCAGTGGAATTTTGCACAGCCAATGAAAAGCTCATTGCTCTAAATTCACAAGATTTGAGCAATTACCTCCTCTAATCAGTACTTTTCACGGAGAAATCATCCCACCCTTAGTGATTTTCCGCACAATAATTCTTTAAAAATCAGTACATTCTACCGTTGCCGCTACAGTCCATTCTTTACTATACTTAGGTATTAATTAGGTCCCGTACCTTTTAAGCTCCATCCTGTAGGGCGGGGAGGATTGTATCATTAACATCCATTATTTAACCCAGATTTTGCAGTAGGCGTCGTGGCGAGGTGTAGAAAACCGCAGCGAAACGAGCAGTTGGAGCGATTTTGAGACGAAGGCATATTCATAAATATGTTGAGGAGCAAAATCGT
>JAZFSJ010000374.1:0-6474 GCA_036446115.1 Thermodesulfobacteriota bacterium
TCCGTCTCCGGGTCCACCTCACACTTTCCGGACGCCGATCCCCCGCAGGGGCCATTGAGCAAACTCTTTGCACAACGGGCAATAGGGCAAATCCCACCGGTTAAATGAAGCTTGCAGTTACCACAGGCCTGGCAGCGTTCTGTCCACACCCCTTGTTCCACCGCCACTCCGATGAAGTTGGTATCAATCCCCGGGTAAACAGGGGTCTTCCGATACATCTCGGCCATAAACTGGATCCCCGCACCGCAGGCAATGGAGACAACGGCCTCGTAGTCATCTACAAAACTCCGAACCTGTTCTAAGTACTCAGGGTCGCACTGCCGCTCCAGCGTCACTTCCTTTATCTCAATCTCTTTTCCCTCGTTCTTTCTGGCCAGGCTGAGAGCCGATGATAAAATCTCTACCTCTTTCTCACCTCCTGCCGAACACACGGTCACGCACCCCCGACAGCCTGCTAAAATAATCTTGGAGTATGGTTCAATCATAGAAAGAACATCTTTAATGGGCTTACCCTTTCCAATAATCATTTTGATACCTCCTCAATCGGGCTTTTGCCCTACGTAGACTTTTCTGAATTTCTACAACTTATAGATTAAAAAAGTGACTAAAGTTTTAAGTTAACTAAAATGCCTAAGTTTTTTCAACTTTAGTCCACTTTAGTCATTTTTAACTTCAAACTTGTTCTCACCCACGAAGTCCAACACCCCATTACTCCATCACTCCAATTGTAAGCTGCGCTAACTATGTTTACCCTCTGTGGTTAAGTTTTTTTCCTCGACTTTCATTTTTTTTCCACCTTTAATGGGGCTCGGTCCCAGGTTTTTAATCTTTTCGTTCATCTCATTTGCCACCTCCACAAAGCGGGGGCCCTGGGCCGCGGACATGTTGTACATCTCAAGCCTCTCTCCTCCAATACCTACTTCATCTAAGATCTTCTTGGCGTATTCCACTCGCTTTCTGGCCCTTAAATTTCCAGTCAGATAGTGGCAGTCGCCTTCCATGCATCCTGCGACATACACGCCGTCTGCACCACTTAAGAAGGTCTTCAGCAGGTAGACGACATCTATCTTGCCGGTACAGGGAAGCTTAATAATTTTGATATGGGTCGGATATGAAAGCCTCATGGAACCTGCCAGGTCCGCTGCTGAATATGCTCAGTACTGGCAGCAAAAGGCCACAATATCCGGCTTGAATTCACTCATACTGCCTCTCCTTTAAACAGGGAGTATTTTCAAAATAAACCACAGTTTCACCGCAGAGAGCGCGGAGCACGCGGAGAAAGATAAAGGTAAAAACCTCTGCGATCCCCCATTAGATAATTAGTGCGATGTGCCGTTTACTATCTAAATAGGTCAAATATCTAACGGGGTAAATTTGCGAACTCAGCGGTAAAAAAACTATACCCGCCCTCTGTGGTTAAGTTTTTTTCCACGGCTTTCATACCGCCTCTCTTTTAAACAGGGCCATAGATTTAGCAATAATCGCTTTATCCTCACAGTGCTGAAGCTGGATTGCCTTCCCCGGACACTCGGCCGCACAGCTCCCGCATCCCTGGCACTTGGCCGCATCAATCTGGGCCACGCTCTCTTCATTAATAAAAGGCACATCATAAGGACACACCCGGACACAGGTGAGGCACACCGCGCATTTTTCCGCTTCCACCCGTGCCACCATCCCTCCCACTGTAATGGTATCATGGGAGAGCAGGGTACAGGCCCGTGAGACGGCAGCCGCGGCCTGGGATAGACTCTCGTCTAAGGGTTTGGGCGAATGAGCCAGCCCGCAAAGGAAAATCCCCTCTGTAGCAAGGTCCACCGGTCTCAGTTTCATATGGGCCTCCAGGAAAAAATCTTCCTGAGTTCGCTGCAGCTTCATTAAGCTGGCCAGCTCCTCATTTTCCCGGGGTAAAATGGCGCTGCTTAAAACCAGCAACTGGGGATTTATGATAACCCTCTCGCCCAGGGAAGGATCGTCGACCTCAACCTTAAGGGCGCCTTTTTCGAGTGCCACCTGGGGTAGGTGTTCAAGATCATAGCGTATGAAAATCACACCGGCCTTACGGGCCTTCGTGTAGTAGTCTTCCAAAAACCCATAGGTTCTAATATCCCGGTAGAGAATAAAAACATTTGCATTGGGGTTCTCCCCTTTTATCTTAAGTGCATTCTTGATGGCAGCAGTACAACAGAGCCGGCTGCAATAGGGTCTCTCCTCAATTCTAGAACCCACACACTGGATCATCACCACATCGCCGGTGTTCCCGGGGTTAATCTTTCCTCCTGCAAATTTGCCTTCCAGCTCCTGCTGGGTCATCACCCGTTCATCTTCACCGTAGAGGTACTCTTTGGGCTTATACTCTTCCCCGCCGGTTGCGATTATGGTCACCCCATGTTCAATCTGGCGATACGCCATCCCTGGTCCTGCCATGACACCGGTTTTGAAATTTCCCTTGAATCCGGTAAAATCAACGATCACCCCATCGGTAATCACCCGGATTAAGGGATGATTCTTAACCCGCTCAATGAGTGAGTGCATATATGCCTGAATATTATCGTCTCTTATGGTGTAGTAGAGATGGTGCAAATTACCCCCCAGGTCCTTTTCCTTTTCCACCAGATGAACCTCAAACCCCTGATCGGCAAGGCCCAGTGCAGCAGTCATACCGGAGGCCCCTCCTCCCACCACCAGGACCTTTTTATTAATCCCCAGTTGCTGTTCCTGAAGTGGTTCTACAAAGCGGGCCGCAGCCACTGCCATGCGCACCAAATCCTTCGCCTTTAAAGTCGCCTCTTCCTTTTTATCCATATGAACCCAGGAACACTGGTCTCTGATATTGGCCATCTCAAAGAGATACTTGTTGAGTCCGGCCTCTTTGATGGTTGCCTGAAAGAGGGGTTCGTGGGTTCGGGGTGTACAAGATGCAACCACCACCCGGTTTAGCTGATTTTCCTGAATCACCTCTTTCATCTTGGCCTGGGTGTCCTGAGAGCAGGTATAGAGATTCTCATCCACGTAGACCACATTAGGTAAGGTTCCGGCATACTCTTTAATCGCAGGCACATCTACCACACCCCCGATATTGATTCCGCAGTGGCAGACAAAAACGCCGATCCTGGGCTCTTCGCTGCTTATATCCCTTTCAGGGGGAAATTCCTCTTCGCGTATCAAAGTTCCCCTCGCTTCAGAAATAATCTCTGAGGCAAATGCCGCAGATCCACTCGCCTGGGATACCGTTTCAGGAATATCCTTGGGTGCCTCAAAGGCCCCGCACACATAAATGCCCGGCCTTGAAGTGCTCATGGGCCTAAGTGGTTCGGTTTGACAAAACCCGTAAGAATTCATTTCAATCTTAAGTCTTTTAGCCAGCTCCCGGGAAGATTCGGCAGGGCTCATCCCCAGGGAGAGCACCACCAGATCAAACTCTTCTTCCACCACCTTCCCCTCTTCATCAATATAGGCTATTATAAGATTCCTGGATTTAGGCATCTCTACTATCTTTGAAATCTGACACCTGATATAGCGCACCCCGTAATCATCCCGGGCCCTTTCATAGTATTTGTCAAACCCCTTTCCATGTGCCCGTATATCCATATAGAAAATGGTGGGTTTAACCACAGGGGAATGTTCTCTGGCAATGATGGCCTCCTTGGTGGCATACATGCAGCACACCGAGGAACAGTATCCCTTATCACAGGAGTTATCCCGGGACCCCACACATTGAATCCAGGCAATTCGCTCCGGTTCAGACTCGTCGGAGGGACGCTTGATATGGCCCTGATAGGGGCCGGATGCGGAAAGGATCCTCTCGAACTCCAGACTGGTTATTACATTGGGATAGTGTTCGTATCCATACTCCTCCCGCAGTGAAGGATCGGTTAAACTAAACCCGGGGGCAAGCACTATTGAACCTACATCTATGTTCAAGCGTTTCTCAATCATGTCGTGATCTACCGCCTTGGCCATACAGGCCTCCACACACTGGAGACACTCACTGCAGATACCGCAGTTAAGACAGCGCGTGGCCTCAGCCACCGCCTCTTCTTCAGCAAACCCCTTTTGGACTTCTTTAAAATCTTTTATCCTCTCAGATACGGGAAGCTTTGATGGATGACGGCGGGCCTCTTTTTCTACTCCCTCCGGCTCCGGTTCCACCACGGGGAGTTCCTTCTCCCGGCCCTCATGCAGGTCAAGACCGGTTAAATAGCGGGCGATGGAAATAGCGGCTTTTCTTCCTGCACCAATGGCCTCCACTACCGTTGCAGGACCGGTTACCATATCCCCACCGGCAAATATTCCCTCAACATTGGTGGCGCCGGTAACCAGATCAACTTCAAGCCTTCCCCTCTTGCTAATATCCCACTTCCTGTCTTCAGGCAAAAAAGACAAATCTATGGATTGCCCAATAGCGGGAACCACCGCATCCACCTCTAAAGTGAACTCTGATCCGGGAATGGGTACTGGCCTGCGCCTGCCGCTCTCATCGGGTTCTCCCAGTTTCATGCGAATACACTCAACCCCTGAAACCTTCCCGTCCATACCTACTATTCTCTCCGGTGCTGCCAGATAATTGATTTTTACTCCTTCTTCCTCTGCCTCCTCAATTTCTTCATCTAAGGCCGGCATCTCCTCTCTGCTGCGGCGATAGATGATGAAGGCCTCTTTAGACCCCTTTCTGAGGGCGGTGCGCACCACATCAATGGCGACATTTCCCCCACCCACTACCGCAACCCGGTCACCTAAGGAAACCTCTTTTCCTGCATTGATCTCACTTAAGTAGTCTATCCCGTGAATAACACCCTTAAGGTCTTCTCCCTCAACTCCCAGTCTCATGCTCTTTTGAGCCCCCACCCCCAGGAAAACGGCCTTGAATCCCTTTTTCAAGAGACCGTCTAGGGTAAGATCAGCGCCAATGGGCGTGTTCGTTTTTATCTCTACCCCCAGCCGCTTTATAAATTCGATGTCCTTGTTGAGAATCTCCTGGGGAAGCCGGTAATCGGGGATTCCCCACTTCATCATACCACCCGGTTCATCAAGCGATTCGAAGATGGTGACCTGATACCCTTCCAGTGCTAAATAAAAGGCAGCGGAAAGACCGGCAGGTCCGGCACCCACAATGGCCACCTTCTCATCTTTTTTGTTTTCAATGACCGGTTCCTCTGATTCCTCCTGGGTATACTCCCAATCAGCAACAAACCTCTTAAGAGACATGATGGCGATGGAATCTTCCACCTTTTTCCTGGTGCAGGCATCTTCGCAGGGATGGGTGCAGACACGTCCGCAAATTGCGGGAAGCGGGTTATTCTTTCTTACCAAGGCCAGTGCCTCTTTAAACTTTCCCTGGCCTATAAGTGCAACATACCCCTGGACATGGATTCCGGCCGGGCAGCTGTTCTTACAGGGAGAGATGCCTAATTTATCAATGGCAAAGGCATTGGGTATAGCCTGGGGATACCGTTTATAGATCGCCTGGCGATTTATGAGACCGGTATCAAACTCACTGGGCACCTCTACCGGGCACACCTTGGCACAATCACCACAACCAGTGCATTTATCCAGTTCAACAAATCTAGGTTTCTGCCTGATCTGAACATTAAAATTGCCCGCCTCTCCCTCAACCTTTTCCACCTCAGAATATGAGAGAATATCGATATTGAGATGCCGTCCCACTTCTACCAGCTTGGGAGACACAATGCACATGGAACAATCATTGGTGGGGAAAGTCTTATCCAGCTGGGCCATGATTCCCCCAATGGCGGATTCTTCTTCAACCAGATACACACGAAAACCGCTGTTTGCCAGATCCAGGGAGGACTGAATACCCCCGATTCCCGCTCCCACCACCATCACGGCACCGACGGGGGTTGAATTTTTCTTATCTTGTTGTGCATTAGAACTCATCTATGACTCCAAGGTCAGGTTGTTTGCTGTGCTCGTAACTGGAGCATTGGAATAATGGAAAAATGTGTTTTTTAAAATCTCTTTTTAATCATTTTTGGATTTAATCTTCACCAAGACAACATCATCACATATTACAAAAGGCCAACACTCCAACACTCCATTACTCCATATGGCTGATAAAAACCGATTGCCAGAAATAGACTTACCGTTCTACCAAATTGGAGAATCATCGACTTTAGGTCACATCAGCTTCTTCGCCTTAAGAAGCGGTCTTGGATCTACAAAGTGGCGAGAAAACCATTTATTAACCTCTTTATTTCCGAAGGCCAACCCCATAAGCTCGGTAAAATAGAAAATGGGGATATTATATTTTATCCCTTTCCCGACCGCTATCTCTTCCTGACGGGTATCCAGATTGGCCTGGCATAAGGGGCAGGCGGTCACGATGCAGTCAGCCTCCGCCTCGCGGGCCATATCTAATAGTCTGCCATTTAAACGGTGGATGATATCTACCTTGGTTAACACCAGGCTCCCTCCACAGCATTCTGTCTTATACGGCCAAAACACACTCTCCCCTCC
>JAZFSJ010000375.1:0-15360 GCA_036446115.1 Thermodesulfobacteriota bacterium
AGGAGGTGACACCTGATGCAGCATTGTTTGATGATTTGGGTGCGGAATCCTTAGATTTACTTGATATTGTGTTCAGACTGGAGAAGGAGTTTGGCATAAAGATTCCAAGGGGTGGGATTCAAACCGATGCCTTATCTGCTGAGGGAAAAAATCTTAAAGAGGAAGATCTGATGGTGGATGGAGTCTTAACTCCTCTCGGCATAGAGGAACTTAAAAAATCTATGCCTGAAGTCGATCCCTCAAGAATTCCCGAAGGATTCAGGGCGGATGATATTCCCAGTCTCTTTACCGTCCAAACCTTCGTGCACATCACTAAGAAACTGGTGGAGGAAAAGGAAAAGGCACAGTGATCTCTATAGGTATCGGTATAGACATTGCTGAAGTTGATAGAATCGAAAAGCTGGCGGAAAAACATGAACAGTTCCTTGCCAGAGTTTATACAGAACGAGAGATCGACTACTGCAATAAAAAGAGAAATAAATATCAGCATTTTGCTGCAAGATTCGCGGCTAAAGAAAGTGTGCTCAAGGCGCTGGGTGAGGGATGGTCTCAAGAAATCAAATGGACGGATATAGAAGTAGTTAATGAATCTAGTGGAAGACCTCGGATTAATACCTATGGCACAGTAAAAAGGCTTGTGGAGCAGAAGGGAGTAAAAGAGATCCTCATTTCTCTCACCCATACTTCCCGATACGCCATTGCCTCTGCGCAACTTGTGAAAGGAAGGTGAAATGAGATTTCTCTTAATTGATCGGATATTAGAATATCAGAAGGGAAAGTACGCCATTGGTAGCAAGGATGTCACCATGAGTGAAGATTTCTTGGCAGACCACTTCCCCAAATTTCCTTTAATGCCTGGGGCGCTACAACTGGAATCCATCTCTCAGCTCGCTTCCTGGCTCATTTTTGTCAGTAAGGATTTTAAAGTAAAAGGAACCTTATCAGAACTGGGAAATATCAAATTCAAAGATTTAGTCAAACCAGGAGATCAGCTCATTATTGAGGTCACTTTTGAGTCTATGGATAGTGAGGAGGTTATCTTCAAAGCACACGCTAAGGTTAAGGATAAGGTGAAGACTACCGTGAATTCTGGGCGTATGAAGTATAGTGATGTTGAAAAACTGGAAGACCCTGAAGAGGCCAAAGAGTATTTCCACTATCTTACAGGAGAGAAACCTTGGGGTGTATATACCCTGTAATGAAGGCAAAACATTTTTTCTAAAAGACTATTAAGAAACATGCACTGTTTGATCTAATCCTTGAGCTTTTTTCATGCGATTCTATCTTATTGATAAAGTCATCCATTTCGAGCCGGGGAAAATTGGTGTTGGTATAAAAAACGTTACCTTGGCTGAAGAATTTTTTGTAAAACATTATGATCGTGCCCCTCTTATGCCTGAACCTCTTATTATTGAGGCAATGGCTCAAATGGGAGGATGGACCATTGCGGTATCCGCGCACTACTGCTTTGTACCCATCCCGCTTAGGATTGATAAAGTTAAATTTTACAGGTCTGTACGCCCTGGAGATCAACTTGTGCTGGAAACTAATATCGTCTATACGAGTGAAAATGCCTCTCTCATGCAGGGAAAAGCCGAGGTTAACGGAGAAGTTGTTGCAAGTGTTGAAGGATTCATGTGGGGTCTCTATCAGGTTCCGGATCACCTTAAGGGTTTAGTAAAAAAAGGTTATATCTATGCGAGTGGTGGCCTTCTGGACAGAGAGGGGAACGTCGTAGAACGAGGTTAGCACTTTGAGAAAAAGTCTGTGAAAAAACGAGTTGTTATTACAGGTACAGGTGTATTATCTCCTATCGGTATTGGGAAAGAAGAATATATCCGCTCTCTTAAAGAAGGTAAATCAGGGGCAGGTCCCATCACCCTCTTTGATGCCTCTCAATTTCCTACCAGAATTGCTGCCGAGGTAAAAGATTTTAATCCCCATCAAATAGTAAAAGGGATGAGGATTCTAGATATAACCGATGATAGGAGAGTGCTTTTTGCCAATTGTGCCACCGCGTTGGCGGTAGAAGATGGAAAACTGAATGAAAAGACACTCAGCCAGATAAGAGGGGGTGTTATCTATGGCTCGGGGATTCATCCGGTCTTTCCCAGTGTAGAGACCACTATTTCTCAAGGCATCGTCTATGGAAGTGAGAGTGGGATGAGAACCCTGTCGAAGGGTGTGGAGGAGACTGAAACCTCTCCCCTATGGAGCAGAGTACCTCTGGGAGCTATCTCGGTGGCGCAACAGTATGGTATAAAAGGTCCTTGCTATACTGTCGTCTCCGCCTGTGCAGCATCCTCACAGGCCATAGGGCAATCATTGAGGATTATTCAGAGAGATGAAGCCGATCTTATTCTAACCGGTGGTTATGATTCTCTTATTGTCACCTTGGTGGTAGGGGGATTTTGTGCTTTAGGTACCATGTCGACACACAATGATCAACCTCAAAAGGCTATGAAACCTTTCGATAAAAATAGAGACGGTTTTGTATTAGGGGAAGGAGCAGGGGTAGTGATTTTAGAGGAATATGAGCACGCACTTAAGAGGGGGGCAAAGATCTATGCAGAGATCATAGGTTATGGAAGCTCACTTGATGCCTATAGTGTAGCTGCTCCTCATCCCGAGGGAAGAGGCGCGGTGCTATCGATGAGAAATGCCATACAAGATGCAGGGATAAAGACCTCAGAGATTGATTATATTAATGCCCATGGTACTGCAACCCTAAAAAATGACAAAATAGAAACAGCGGCCATCAAAGAGGTCTTGGCTGATCGTGCCTTTAAAATACCGGTCAGTAGCACCAAGTCAATGATTGGACATCAGATTATTGCGGCTGGGGCCTTAGAACTCATTGCTACAGTCCTCGCTATGGATAACGATTTCATTCCCCCCACCATAAATTATGAAACACCTGATCCGGATTGTGATCTCGACTATGTCCCCAATAGGTCAAGAGAGAGATCATTTAATTGTGCCCTATCCAATTCCTTCGGTTTTGGCGGACAAAATTCCGCTCTCATTGTTAAAAAAATATAGTAAGTACTCTAAAGATTTATTAAAGTAAATTAAGAATTATCCGATAAAGATAAAGAATAGTTTGGGTGTTTAATCACTTCTAACCATAAACAAGGAGTTTCGTATGAGACAGTTGAAAATGCTTTTTTATGGGGCAGTCCTGATCATGATTCTGGGGGTTGGGCTTAAAAGTGTAGTGTATGCAGACAGCAATACCTCACCAGCGGTAGCCACCAATGCTAATGATGATGTGACCATTGCCTGGAATTATATGGGGCAGGGGAATATACCGACCATCTTAGCAAAAAGGTATGATGGAAGCGGAGCCCCCATTGATAATGCGGAATTTCCGGTAAGTTCGCCTTTTGCCGCCCCCTCCATCTTTAATTACGGTCCTGATATAGCTACCGATAGCGCCAATAACTCAGTAGTGGTCTGGTGTTCCTATGAATTTTCCTCACCGGGCGAGAACATAAAGGTTGTCTATACCAGATTATCTTCTCCCAACGAGACCAGTCTGGCAGAAGAAGAGTCTCAAGGTATTTCCATTTTACCTCAACAAGATGATGAGGCGGTTGAGATCAATTTGCTCAATATACCTTTCTCGCCCGTTGTTGCTATTGACAGTGAGGATAACATGGCCCTTGCCTGGTCTTACTATGATTTTAAGACTACGGAAAATGGTATCTATCTTACGGTGGTGGGATCGGATGGAACGGCGATCGAGCCCGTTAAAGTAGTAGATAATACCGAGTATACCTGTGGAAGTACCACAACAGCCGGGACGGTTGTAAAAGAGAATGATATTACGCAGGATGGTGGTGTTGGATATCAATCTGTTTTATATCATAGTCCATCTATTGCCTTTGATGGAGCGGGTAACATTACAGTTACCTGGACCGCAATGGGAATGCTACCATGTATCGTGGAAGGCTCAGACCTCCCTTTGAGTGCCGTCTTCTATAGCACGTTTGACACGTCGGGATCGGTAATCGAGGACAAGGAAACATTAGCGATAGGCTTTAACTCTACTGTTGCATCTGATAGCCTTGGTTATACGGTTTTTGCCTGGAATAGATTTAATCTCCTTACTCTGAAAACAAGGATCATGGCTCAAATCTACTATGCTTCGGGAGAGACCACCTCGAGTGGACCTTTTGAGGTGGGAGTACAATCGGAGTATACTTTATCTAGCTACCTGGACAACGGAAACCACACATCCATTAAGGGTATGGATATGGCTGCCGATAATAACGGTAACTTCTTTATTGCCTGGGGTGGTAAAAACACCTTGAGTAGCCAAATCTACCTAAAAGCAATTTATGGCAATGGAAGCTACCTCTCTAATGAAGTTCAGGTAAGCCAGGGATTTGAGAAAAATTACGATCCCTCTATTGCCACCGATAGCCAGGGGAATGTTATTATTACCTGGAACAAATCATCAAGTTCAGTCTATGCCAGGAGGTTCGATAATAATTTACAAGCTTTAGGGGATGAGTTTAAGGTAAATGTTGTCTATTAAGGTAGAGGACACCTTCTAATTTTCTCACCTTTCATTTCCGCCGAGGGGTTGTTTCCCCCTTTCTTCCCACGATATCTACCTTATCAGAATAGCGTGTTGCTTGCCGTACGAAACGTCCGCCATCTGGTAAGGAGATACTCTTTTTTGTAGCGTCTATTCACTTTATGTAAAAACCGGGGAACTACAGTCAACAAAATTAATTGACATGAAATTCCACGTTGTTTATGTTAGATAACTACTTGAGATAAGGTCCACGCTGTGAGGCTGTGTCGTAATGCAAAACAATTCGGGTTTGATAAATCGGTGGAGTGTCCCTATTACTATTTTTTATTTTTTGATGAGGGAAAATGGCAGAGGTGGTATCCCCAAGAAAGCTAAAATACCTTAAAGCGCTGATAATCAAGGTTGACACTGCGGCTTGATATGATAGTCTTAATTTTACTAATCACCCAATAATCAAACCGGAGCACAAATGAAGATTCAAATTGTCATGAAAAAAATCCCTGCTTTATTGATGTCCAGTTGTGTAATTCTAGCTCTCTTGGTTTTTAGCAGTTCCCCAGCCCCTGCCTTTGAAACAAATGGGCTGATGCCCCAAATAGAAATTCTCACTCCTGGGACTACTCGCACCATAGAGATCACCCAGAATTACAGTTTTCCTCAGGATTCCGCTCAGGTTTTTCTGTTAGTCATAGGATACGGTGGGGTAAGCATAACCTTAAGGAAGACTGACACAGAGGGTGATACCCTAATTTTGGCCGGATTAGGCATATCCTCCGCAGGAATAGCACCTATTTTTAAATTTGGAATAACTAAGGTGACCTTGGCGGAAGCAGTAGAAATCGGGAGTGAGCTTTTACCTTATGGATTATTATGGGTTAAGTGTTGGGTAGACTCATCCGTTAATGATCCCCCCTATTATTATACCCTGGCGTTCTCGTTTTGAATGGACTGTTATCCTAAGGTATTACTTCCCCAGACAACCTTCCCTGTGTCATAATTATCGAAAGTTGCTTGAAAATTACCAGTAAATTGGTTATCATTCTTTTGTACAAAAAGGATGTGGTGTATGATTCTTAATGTGAGAGATGTAGTAAAAATCTATGAGTTGGGTAGTATTAAGGTTCTGGCTTTGAGGGGTGTGTCCCTGGAGGTAGAAAAAGGTTCTTTTGTGGCTATCATGGGGCCCTCCGGTTCAGGAAAATCTACTTTGATGAATATTATTGGTTGTTTGGATCATCCCACAAAAGGCAGTGTAGAGATTGAGGGGATAGAAACCAGTGAGATGGACCGTTCACAACTGGCTTATGTGAGGAACAAAAAGATAGGGTTTATATTTCAAAGTTTTAATCTGCTCCCTCGAGTGAGTGCCTTGGAAAATGTGATGCTACCTTTCCTCTATAGTAATCAGCCAAAGAACCATAGTAGAGAAAGGTCACTGGAGATATTAAAATCTGTTGGATTAGAGGATCGTATCATGCACAAGCCGAACGAACTCTCCGGAGGACAGAAGCAGAGAGTAGCCATTGCTCGTGCCCTAGTGAATGATCCAGCGATCATCTTGGCTGATGAACCCACGGGAAATGTAGATTCTCGCTCCGGGGTGGAGATTATGGCTCTGCTTCAGCAGTTGAATAATAACGCAATGACCATACTTATGGTTACCCATGATAGCTTTATCGCCCAGCATGCTAATAGGATTATTCACTTTAGTGATGGTAAGATTGTTCAAGAGGAGATGGTAAGGGAAAGAAAATGTGCCATTAGAGAGCTTGAAGAACGCTCTGCCCTGGAAAGAGAAGATTTGCTATGAAATTTCCTGAAACCATTCGCGTATCCATAGAGGGACTAAAGGCAAACAAGCTTAGGACTTTCCTTACTGTTTTGGGAGTAATTATTGGTGTTTCAGCGATTGTGCTTCTCATTTCGCTCTCGCTGGTGGTAAGGAGTCAGGTTACGGGGAGTATCAAATCATTAGGTTCTAATTTATATCTGATCTTTCCCGCCGATCCGCAAGGTTATAATTCACGATTCGTTGTGAGTAAATTAAGACCTAAGCATGCCAAAGAAATTGCCCAAAAGAGTAACTATAATATTGCTGCCGCACCGTCTATTAATAGAACTGCCATAGTAAAGTATGGCAAAAGATCTCGAGGAAGCACGATGATTACTGGTACCACACCCAGTCACGCTTATGTGAGGGATTGGAAAGTAGTAAGGGGAAGCTTTTTGAAAAAAAACGATCTGGTTTCCAATCGAAAAGTCTGTGTTATCGGTCAAACGGTTGACAGGGATTTATTTAGAGATGTTGATGCCGTCGGCAGAAATTTAGCCATAAACGGGAGAAATTTCAAGGTTATCGGAGTCATGGAGGAAAAAGGATTGTTGTTTAAAATAAATTTGGATGATCAAGTATTTCTTCCCATTACCACCGCTCAAAGATTCTTTAATACAAGTGAACTCAATCTCATTATGGCCAAAGTTTCCAGGGCAAAGGATATAGGGCCTTCCATGGCTGAAACCAGAAGAATACTCGCAAAACACCTTGATAAAAATGATTTCTACGTCCAAAGCCAGGGACAAACCCTGGATATTTTTAATCAGATTACAGCAATCCTTACCATTATGTTGGGAGCCATTGCGACAATTTCCCTGGTGGTGGGAGGGATTGGAATCATGAATATCATGACGGTAACGGTTACCGAGAGAACCAAAGAAATTGGCATCCGCAAGGCTGTGGGTGCCAAAGATAACGACATCTTGGTCCAGTTTTTATCGGAATCCATAATTATTTCTCTTCTAGGGGGGGTGATCGGGATTGTGGTGTCCTATGGAGTGGCTTATTTCGTCTCCTTCTTCTACCCTACGTTTTACTTTACTATTTCGTATCTGTCAATGGCAATAGCTATGCTTTTCGCCCTTTCAACAGGCACTTTTTTTGGTGTATATCCTGCGTATAAGGCGGCTAACCTTGATCCGATCGTCGCACTGCATTATGAATAAAAGATGTAGATTATTTTCTAATCAAGTTATATACCTTTAAAGGAAGCTTGGATAAGAAATAGTCAATTCATTAGAGGAGTCATCTGCTGTTACTGCTACGGTAATGACACAATCAAAATATTAAGCGAGAAGGGATCATGCCTAAAATTAATAAAAAGATTATAAGTATCAGCTGTATCTTTATGCTCCTGGCTCTCTTTTCTCTGAGGTTTCTGCCGCAAGAGAAAGTACAGGTGAGGGCGACTGAGGTAACCATAAGAGATATTACTCAAAGTGTTTCTTACTCGGGCTCAATCGAATCGCGCACTCGGGTCAGAATCAGCTCAAAGGTTGCTGGTCGAGTATCAGCTGTATTTTTTGAGGAATTAGATGAAGTGGCTAAAGGTCAGGTTCTGGTCAAACTAGAAGATGATGAAATCAAGGCGAAACTTAATCAACTAAAAGAAGCTCTCAACCAGGCAAAGATCAACCGAAAAAACGCAAAGAAGAATTTACATAGAATAAAGGAGCTTTTTAAAAAGGGTTTTGCTTCCAAGGAACAGCTGGATAATGCCCAGCAGGCCTATGATGTGGCTACGGCTTTGGTGAAGCAAAACCAGTCCAGCTATGAGGTAGCACATGCCCGGCTTGAGCAGACCTCTATCAGAGCCCCTATCAGTGGTACCAGCGTCAGCAAAAATGTAACGGTAGGAGAAATCGTTGCTGGCCCTTTGTCTGGAGGGGGAAATGTTGCTTTTCCTACAGCTATTGCTGAGATTGCTGATCTCGGCAATCTCGAGGTTCACGCGGGGATTGACGAGTTAGATATCGGAAAAATAGAAGTGGGGCAGGAAGTAAGCATTTCAGTTGATGCCTTTCCTGATAAAACCTTTAAGGGGACTGTCAAAGAAATTGCTTTAATGACCTCTGGTAGAAGGGAGATGGGCATTACTTACCGGGTCAAGTCAAATATGGAGAGCCCTGAAAAGTTACTCAAGTTAGGGATGACAGCTAATGTAGATTTTGTGATAAGAAGTAAAAAACAGGTACCCTCGGTGCCCCAGAAGTCTATTTTCACCCAGGGGGATAAAAGATTTGTTTTTGCTGTTAATAATCAGGAAATATATAGAAAAGAAATTATGACGGGCATTGAGGGTGAAGAATTCGTGGAGGTCACTTCTGGATTGCAGCCAGGCGAGAAAGTTGTAATAGGGGTTAAGACTGAAGTTGGTGAAGATTTAGAAGAAAGGCCCTTTGGTCGGGAGATTACCCCAGACGATAACTTGGGACTAGAAAATGGGCAGTCTGTAGTTGTCATCCCATAGTCTCTGGTAGGTGGTTTGCTTGGGTTGTCGTACGCCTGAGAGTGCTCTTAAAATTCAATCTGATGGGTTTCAAGGGTTGTTCCTACTACCATATCCAAATTATTGAGGGCATGGATGTAGTCTACAATGGTTTTAGATTCATTACACTGAGCGGCTACTAATTCTTCTTGAACTCTCAGCACGTCCACACTGGTAGACATCCCCAGACCCATTCTCTCGTCTTCTGCTTCTAGGTTCTTCTCAGCCATTCGCCTCGCTTCTTGAGTTGCACCGATCCGCTTATGGCCTGATTCAATTTCCCTTAAGACCTCCCTTATTTCGAGTTCAATTCTTTTCTCTAAGCTTTGTATGGAGGTTTCTGTCTTCTTCATCTCTAGTCTGTACTTTTGATAGTTGTTCTTTGCCCAGCGGTTTCCTAAAGGTATTTCCATTTTGAATCCCACCAGCCAGGAGTAGTCCCCTCCCCCCGCATCTAACCCGTGTACGCTTTCATCATGGTGACCTTTGGTTGCATTGATCCCATAACTTGCCTGGAAATCGAAGAGGGGAAGCATCGCGTTTTTAGCAACCTTATTTGCTACCTTTATATTATTTAAAAGAATCTTTGCCTCTTCATGATCCGGTCGGTTTTCAAAGGCTACTTCAAGATACTTTTCCACCTTCAGGGGATAAAATACCTTAAAGGTGGGTTTGTCGATCAGGGTAATCATTTGATTCTGAAAGGGTAGGTCTAAGGTTTCTTTTAGTAGGTCCTCTATATCACCTACCGCATTTTCTGCCAGGATGACGCCTTCTTCCCGGGAGGCAACACCGGCCTGTGCCCGTAACACCTCCACCGAGGGAAGCATTCCCACCTCTACCAACGCCTTGTTTCTCTCCATTAGGTCCCGGGCCAATTGGAGGGAACCTCTGTTTACCTCAAGAACCTGTTTGCTGAGATACAGTCTCCAATAAATTTCCTGAAGGGTAGTGATCATTTTGATCGTTTTGTCCCTAAGCTTGGTTTGGGAGATTTCTCTGTTGTTACTGGAGATGATAATTCTTGATTTATTGAGGTTGATGCCAAAATTTCTCAGCAAGGGCTGGTTGAGTGAGAACACGATATTGGAGTGGTAGGTGGGGTTCTCAATTTGAAAGATAGAATTGGATTCAAATTTATTTGTGGTAAATTTTATCTCACCCAATCCACCGGTGATGAGTTTCTTGGCAAGGCCAAACTCATAATCAATAGTCTCGCGCTCATAAGGTTGGCTGCTCCTCACGCCATTTAGATAGGTAGAAGGAGAGACCACGATTTTTTGATCCTGAAGGGATAATCGGGCTAAGGGGTCAAACACCGCTTTTTCTTTGATGATTTCCTTTTCCTGCAAGTAGGGATTGTAGCGCTCCACCTTTAGATGCAGGTTGTTGGTGAGCAGGAGTTCAACACATTGCCTAAGAGAAAGGGACACATTTTCCTCCGGGGCAGTTGTTTCCTTCCCCTGGCAAATTGATGGTGCAACACACGCACACCATAAGAGTACAGCGAACAGCATTAGAAACAATGCCCTTACTGCTTTATGAACAACCTTTCCATTCACCTTAGAACTGAAATCTCCATAGTTCATGATAAATTCCTCCTTGTATAATGATCCATAATATAAAAAACCCCTGGAAGATTCTCCCTGGGTTCATGGTATTAAAACGCTAAAAAATGCAAAAAGTTTTTCTATCCATTTGATAAATATGTATCATTTAGCATTTTAGCTGTCAATTAATTTTACCCCGTGAGAAAGAAAGTTTTCCCATTTGTGGCAGGGTTTTCCTGTTAAATGACTGCCGTGAAATGATCTTGTTCATTAATTATACAAGAAACATATCAAACGATAAAGACCAACTATTTATTATTTGCTTTGAAAACCCCGCGCTTCGACGGGATCGCAAAGGGAAACCATGGTGCTTTCGTGCCTTCTTTGTTTCACGGGTGGTCGTTTACCTCACGGGGTAAAAAAGCAATAGGTTTGGGTGAGGTGTGCTCTTTTTCCAATAACACCAAGAAAATTAAGGGATATTCCATTTTTCCTTGACTAAATAGATTTGTCTTATAGAATATCAAACTCACTATTTATCTTGAAAACAAATTTTATAACCAGCTTGCGGTGTATTTATCTGTTACCCTTTTTCTTAAAAGTTGGCGAATATCTCTGGAGAAAAAATGAACACATCATGCAGAAAGACCATCATCATTTTTGCGTTTTTCTTATTAGTTCAAGGATTACGGTTTTTGCCTACGGTAGGTGCTTCTTCTCCACCGCCGTTTAAAATCGGCGGTAGGGCGGCTGTTCTCCTTGATGCCTCATCCGGCCAGGTTATATTTGAACAAAATCCCCGGGAAAAAATCGCTCCTGCAAGCCTTGCTAAGATTCTTACCTTGTATCTGGCATATGATGCATTAGAGATGGGCTTGGTCAGACCAGATGATAAGGTGTTAATCAGTAAGAAGGCATGGGCGACCAAGGGGTCGAAAATGTTTGTCGAGGTGGATAAGAGAGTAGAACTGAAAAAACTTATGGAGGGAATAGCATCCATTTCTGGAAATGATGCCTGTGTTGCTGTGGCAGAATATTTGGCAGGTTTGGAAGAGGCCTTCGTAGCCAGGATAAATGAAAAGGCAAAATCCCTCGGAATGGACCATTCACAATTTAAGACTGTAAACGGTTTGTCTGCAAAAGATCAATACACCACGGCCTCAGATATAGGGACCCTTTCCTATCATTACCTGAAAGACCATCCTGAGGCATTAAAAATACATTCTATCAAGGAGTTTACCTTCGCAGGGATAACTCAGCATAATAGAAATGGATTGCTTTGGCTAGGTGAAGGTGTAGATGGCTTAAAAACAGGATGGATTAATGATAATGCTGGTTTTCACTTAGTTGCTACAGCAAAGAAGGATGATCAAAGGTTTATCGCCGTAGTAATGGGCGCGAAAAATCAGAGGACAAGAGAAAACGAGGCATTAAAACTGCTCAACTATGGCTTCAGAAATTTTTCTACTATTACAATGCTTAAGGCGAATGAATTTATAGAAACAGTGGATGTCTGGAAGGGAAATGAAGGCCAGGTTTCGCTCGTGGCCGCTGAGCCCGTTATGGTCACTGTCCCTATTGGGGAGGAGCAAAACCTCTCTTTAGATAAGAAAGTTCCCAAGAGGGTCTTTGCCCCTGTACATAAAGGAGAAAAGATAGGAGAACTGGCGGTCAGCCTTAAAGGAGAGTTGTTAAAGAAGGTTGATCTTGTGGCTCAGGATGAGGTGCCCTCAGGAGGTTTAATCAAGCTTTTAATCCATATGGCCATTCTTTCTTTTATTTTGCCTCCTTATTGGGGATGTTTCATCTTGCTACTTTTACTTCTCTTAATTATTGCCACAAGCATGATGAAAAAGAAAGTCGGATAGCTTTGCCACCCCCCTCAATCGTGATGAATAAACCCCTCCTTCTATTCACTTCTTGACTTTTGAGTTTAATGTAGTATAGTCGCCTAGAATATAACTTGTACTGGGTAGAATTTTACAAGGCTCATCTTATTTGTTCCAGCCACTTTAGCATGCGTATCGTAGCCATTATACCTTCCCGTTATTACTCTACCAGATTGGAAGGGAAGCCACTAATAGATATTGCTGGCAAACCCATGATCCAATGGGTATATGAATCTGCTCAACAGGCCCAATTGGTTGACCGGGTTATTGTCGCAACTGATGACAAGCGAATTTTAGAAACCGTAGCTCGTTTCGGGGGGGAGGCTGAACTTACCTCCCCTCATCATTTAAGTGGAACAGATCGAATAGCAGAAGCTGCCGATCGTCTTAGTTGTGATATTATCATCAATCTGCAGGGAGATGAACCCCTCATGGAGCCCAGGTTGGTTGATGAAGTAGCGCGGCTGGTCAAAGATAACACAGAAGTTTATATGGCATCAGCACAATCACCAATAACTAAGATGGAAAATTTGATGAATCCTAATGTGGTAAAGGTGGTAGCAGATTGTAATGGATATGCCCTATATTTTTCCCGCTCTCCTATACCATACTGCTCTGCGGGAGAAGAAAATAAGCATACTCCCCTTGGATTTAAGCATATCGGTCTCTATGTCTACAGAAGGGAATTTTTAATGAAATTTGTTGCCCTGGGACCTTCAGCCTTAGAGAAGCTGGAAAGGCTCGAACAGTTAAGAGCGTTAGAGAATGGTTATCGAATCAAGCTACACTCTACAGAGTATGACTCTATAGGGGTAGATACACCGGCAGATGTAGAGCAGGTGGTTAAAAAGATTAAAGAGCGTGAAGGCTTAAAAGTCAATGGAGGTAGGTAGGTGTTATCCTTATAAATGAGAGTAGAATAATATGTCTGTTTTATTTCGCCGTCTATTAAAAAACCCTCAACAGAAGCTGATGGTGTAGCTACTATGAAGCCAAAACTTATTTTCGTTACCGGTGGTGTACTCTCTTCTCTGGGAAAGGGACTGGCATCAGCCTCGATTGGTGCCTTGCTGGAAACCAGAGGGTTAAAAATCACACTGCAGAAGCTGGATCCGTACATCAATGTTGATCCAGGAACAATGAATCCCTTCCAACACGGGGAGGTCTTTGTAACCGATGATGGGGCAGAGACAGACCTGGATCTTGGACATTACGAGAGGTTTACCACCGCGAAGTTGGGAAAGAAAAACAATTTTACCACGGGACAAATATATGATGCGGTTATCACTAAAGAGAGGAAGGGAGCTTACCTGGGAGGAACGGTGCAGGTAATTCCCCACATTACGGATGAGATTAAAAAGAGCATCTTAGGGGTTGGCAATGGTGTGGATGTGGTCATCGTTGAGATTGGTGGAACTGTGGGGGATATTGAATCCCTGCCCTTCTTGGAGGCGATAAGGCAGTTAAAAGGCGATTTGGGCAAGGAGAATGTCCTCTATGTTCATGTTACCCTCGTCCCCTTCGTCAATACAGCAGGTCAACTGAAGACTAAACCCACTCAGCACAGCGTAAAGGAACTGCGAGAAATAGGAATTCAACCGGACATTTTGTTGTGTAGAACAGATCGCTTACTCTCTGCTGACATAAAGTCTAAAATCGGCCTGTTTTGTAATATAGAAAGTGAAGCGGTTATTACTGCAAAAGATGTGGAGATTATTTATGAGGTGCCTCTTTTATTTCATCAAGAAGGGTTAGATGAAAAAATTGTAGAAAAGCTAAATATTTGGACGAGAGCACCCCGTTTAGAACCCTGGCGAAAAATCGTAAAAAAATTAAAGAATCCCAAGACCTCCACTACTATTGCCATTGTTGGGAAGTATGTTGACTTAGAGGATTCTTACAAGAGTTTAAATGAGGCTTTATACCATGGTGGCCTTGCCAATGAGGCGCGGGTCAATTTAAGGTTCGTTGACTCGGAATGCATTGAGAAAGAAGGATTAGGCGATACCCTCTCTGACGTAGAGGGGATACTGGTCCCTGGGGGTTTTGGTGATAGAGGAATCGAGGGCAAAATAGAGGCCATCCGGTATGGTAGAGAGAATAAGATTCCATTTTTGGGTATTTGTCTTGGCATGCAGCTGGCGGTGATAGAATTTGCCAGAAATGTTTGTAAGCTTAAGGGAGCGCATAGCACGGAATTTGAGCCTAAAACCCCTTACCCCGTTATTGGGTTATTAAAAGAATGGACTGACCAGAGAAGTCAGAAGGTTCAGAAGAGAGATGATCATACTGATAAGGGGGGTACCATGCGGTTAGGGGCCTATCCCTGCAAATTGCAAAGGAAGACCAAGGCATATGAGGCATATAAGAAGCTGGAGATATCGGAAAGACACAGGCACCGCTATGAGTTTAATAACCAATTTAAAGAAACTCTTGGCAAAGCGGGTTTAAGTTTTAGTGGAATCTTTCCTGATAGTGCACTGGTAGAAATCATTGAAATCCCCCCACATCCCTGGTTTTTAGCCTGTCAGTTTCACCCCGAATTTAAGTCCCGTCCTATGCATCCACACCCGATTTTTAAAAATTTTATTAAAGCAACTTTGTAGTATTATTTTGAAATTTTGAACATGAAATTTTATGAAATTAGTTGTATTTCTAGTAAAATTTCACCTTCTTTTTTTCCATATTCATGGTCTTTTCCTTTTGTTGCTTCCTGTCTCGCTGAGCTTACTTCCGTATCGCAACGTGACTTTCTATCTTCCGCTGCAGCTCTCTTCTAAAGAGAACTTTTGCTTTTAACCCAGAATTTGCAGTAGCCATCTACTGCGGCTTGAAAATCCTTGCTGCAACGCTTGTTTCACGATTCTGCTCCTCAACATATTTATGAATAGGCCTTCGTCGCAAAATCGCTCCAACTGCTCGTTTAGCTGCGGTTTTCTACGCCTCGCCACGACGTCTACTGCAAAATCTGGGTTAAAATTTCGTTTAGAAAAACAGGTGATTACTGCGCATCTTGTTCTTTATACTCAAGAAAACACGAATCTGCGGACTCG
>JAZFSJ010000376.1:0-42065 GCA_036446115.1 Thermodesulfobacteriota bacterium
TGTACGGCATTCAAAGAGGCGTACATATCAGACTTAAGTGTCTTACGGTAAAGTTTTATATAGCCTGATTCCAAGCGATTATCCTTTATAATCCATAAGGTCATTTCTGGAATATACTTTACCAGTATCAAGGTCTGTTATTTCATAAAGACCACTCACGTCACTCATGTTCGCGAAAGCACCGGGGCGAGGGTTTCCATTAAGTACTCCCCATTCAAAACGTATTTGAGGGTCGGATTTACCTGTTTTCTTATTTATGTAAGGCGTTAAAACTCCAGTCAATCCCGCGCCATTAAAAAGCTCATTACCGCCAAGTTTAATTCTCATAATATCCTCCATTAAAAAACCCCGCCACAAGAGGGAATAGCTCTCGTTTTGGGGTTTAGTGGATGCCGTAAGGCAAACTATATTGACGGCTCTATTCCAACCGTTGTCTTACTATGAAGACCTTATTATACCAACTTCCCAGATAAACACAACCTATAATACATACTCAAAGAGCAAATAGCCTAACACAAACCCCAGAATAAACTCTTCCGTCCAGCTAAGCCTCTTCATACTCCTCCTTTATTGGCGACCCCAGAGGGCAGTACGTTGAAACCCCCTGAGGTTGCCGTTACAGGGTTAACCTACTACAGTTGCCCTTAACTCTTTTATGTTTGTATTATGTTTTTCAAATCTCCACTCCTAGCTTCGTAAGTTCTTCTGTCATGGCCACGCTCCAACTACCTTCTTTCTGTTGTACAGTCCAAGTAGCAAGCTCTACGAGCTTCTTATACTTGCCATGCTCGGTGATGGGTAGAGATAAGGATTAGAGATGGTTAATGCGCTCCTCAAGCTCAAATATCTTCTTCTCGTGTCTCGCCTGATTTGGTTCAGTGGTAGTTGCGAGAGTCCTTATTAACTTGGTAATCCTCTCATCCACCTCGTCAATCTTGGTAGTGTGTGTATTAATCGATGCGGCTAACTGCGCCACAGGTTTAGATGTACCGTTTTCAACTAAGCGATTCAGCATGTTAATCATACCCTCTGCGTTCTCCAGTCGAGCCATGATCGTCGTAATTTCTTTTATGCTTACCTCCATTACTTACCGCCTTTCTTATCGTGTTCAGTTGTCCGGAAAAGCCGGACTACTCAACCTTTCGATGTTACCGAAAAGTTCAACCGTCCGCTATTATCGGACACTTCAACCAGTTTACCCTTAACTCTTAATCTTCGGCTACATTCATATTTGCAAATCTTATTTCAGGTTCTTTTTTCTCTGTTCTCTTATTCCATGCCTTGATAGCTTTAGTTTTACTCCAACTCGCTGGTGCAGTCCAACAATCAATTCTTGTGCATTCTACAGCATATACACCAACGTACTCTTCTAATTTAGCCTTCCGTCCGCAGAAGCAATTATTTATCTTTAATTCACTCATACTACCCCCTTAACTATCCATTATTGCCGAGAATCCACCCGACTCTTTTACTACCGCGTAGTCCCCTATTTTCTCCAAAACCGTTAATTCACGATAATGGGATTGTTCTTCGTCGTCTATCACACGCCAACACGAGTATTTGACCTCCTCCACTACCACCTTCACGCCCTTTTTCTTCGTCTTTCTGGACAACAATCTTTTAACTATGGCACAAGGTCTGCCCAACGCTTTCAGGTGGTCGTACATAAACTCTACATCAGAAGCTAAATCTAAGTCCTGCGTGGTATTGATACACAATATACGACTTCTCTTTGTCATTTAGTTGTCCTCCTGACGATGTAACATTACACCCCAAACACTTTGGCAGAGGAGATGCAATTCCCCAGCATAAGGGATTTCTATCGTATAGGTTTCACAAATATTCCCTTCACCATCTTTGGTCGTATATGTCATCGTGAGAGTATTTTTTTTCATCTATTTATCCTCCCCGAATAAATCTTCCAATTCCCCAGAATCAACCTTCGATTCATACCCTACAAACTTCTTATCTATCCACAGAAGTATGTTGGTTACATCTGCCATAGTAAACTCGTTCATGGATTTCTTCTCAAAGTGCTTCAGAAGCTCCTCACTGGTTATTTTCTTTGCCTTGCACTTACTGGCTATCATTTTGCCTTGCTTCTCTGACAGTCCCTTAGAAGGCGTTTTAGGTGATGGTTTGGGTTTCTCTCCTCGGTGCATTCCTTTCTCAGCATCATCATCTTCTGGGCAAACCCCTACAAAAGCGGCTAAAGCATATCTTCTGGCATAAGTTATAGAGCTTCCGTCTGCCTGCGGATCGTTCTCTTTCTTAACCCCTAACGTGTATTCATCCTGAACGAACTGCCCAGATGAATGAAGAAGCATTGTTGATACCCCTATCCTCCCCTCAAAAGACACTGGTGACTGTATAACTGAGAGTCCGTTGTTGTGCAGGGCTTCCTTACAGGCTACCCATACAGAAGTTAGATCGGCATATTTCGATTTAAAGAACGGATTGTTTGAACCCTTAACCGCCCCTGCCATTTCACTTTGGGCTTTCGCTAACGCTACTGCTATCTTGTCTAATACTTCGCTGTGTTTCATTTTACCCCCTTGTCTTTCGCTATATACGCTGAGTCACGGAATAGCCTCACCAGTTTGAGGTGTTCCATTAGTAATAGTAAGATTCTAGATGTTTCGTCTAGCTTGGTTCTGTCTCTAATTGAATCTTGCTTTGAATCTCGGACTGCTCTTTCAAGCTCAAGGATATCAAACCTTGCGTTCTTTAAGTTGTCTTCTAAATCCAAGAGCCTTTGTTTTTGTATAAACATCCCTACCTCCTTACCGCAGCCCACTGAGGGCATTGCAGTTCTTCTTCGTAATCACCAGTATGGTAGTCCATCGTATAGTGTGGATAAAAGTCACTCGTAATACAACTTTCCTCTATCCGCAACAGGTCTTCTATTTCTATCTTGGCTAATTCCATAAATTCAGCGTCAAGTCGGAAAATTTGTACCCTGAAAGGTGGCTTAGTTTCGCAAGATATGAACTTAAAACCGCTGTAGAGATAAGGCTGTGATTCGTTTAACCCTGTTAGGTAGTAATATGCCTGCCTATGGTAGCCTAAGTTGATAATTGCTCTGGCAAACTCCTTTGGATTGGCACTCTTTGTCGTTTTTAAGTCACAAATGTAGCCCAAAGTAGGGTCTGACACATGATCTATCTTAGCCTTGCAGAGTATCCCAGTCTGTTGATCGCGCCAAATAGCTACAACCTCCTTCATCCCACCAGATAACAACTCTTTAGCCCTTGGGTGTTCCTGTATAGCCTTGTAAACCCCGTAAACCCTCTTGAAGTCATGGGCTTGCATTAGCTCCTTGATAGTCGATTGTTTTTCGTTTTCTTTAACAATAGCCTTCCAAGCCTTAGTGCCACGCCCTAGTTTCCTTGTAACCTTGTATCTTTCTTTGAATCTCACTGAACCTTCAAGCACATAACAATGAACCGCCCGACCCAACCTCTTTGGCTCTGAGTCCTCCATTTCTATAAGAGAATGAGCTGGCGTTATTCCCAGAAGAGACAATTTTGAGTTATTACATGCCTTTATAGCGAAGTAGTCTTCATCTTCTACGTTCTCGTATATCCCAATTTCGGGTTCTGAAATATTTAGCTTCATTTAATGCCTTCGCAATCTCTGCAGAGTCTTAGCTCATTTAAGTGTAGAAATAGAGTCTTAGTTGGTTTCATCTGGGATTTTGCCTTCATCGTTTCACAAGTCCTTCTTGTTATCTTAGCCTTATAAGGTAAGCACTTGAACACTTCTATCCCTTTAATTTTCATCTAACCCTAACCCCGCTCTTAAATCTTCCATATTTATTGGCGTAATTGCCTGCATATAAGCCCTCTCCAACTCTACCACCTGTATCTGGCAAGTATCGATCCTTCCGCGCAGAATAAGCTCTTTAAGAAGGTGGGCTTCGTTCAATATGCTTCTTTGTTTAATCATTCCGAACTGAAATCCCACGATAAATATAACGGCTACAACTATCAGGCAGAGAAACCCTGCAAATGCTTTGTCGGTTATTCTCATGGCTTCACCACAAATGTTTTATCAACAAAGATGTGTAATATGAGCGAACCGTCCTGATAGAGGTCTACAGTACTAATGAAAGACATCGCTTCAAATGTGTAAGCTGGTAGGTCAGTTCCTCCTGTTGGAAGTATCTTGTATTCGCAAGGTACTGGCTCTGTTAACAATGCTAAAGTTTCCACAAGAGCATACATGACAACCTTATTGTTCTGGGCAATTACCGATATAACCTTTGCCCCTTTTGGCAGCTCGACACTCTCTGCATGACTGTGTAGTTCGTATTTATATATCTTCACTATCTCACCTCTTTATCAAAACATGCACCTTCGCAATAAGCACTATCTTCAAGATGTATATGCCCTTCACCTCTTGCCGTTGCCGCCCTACACCAGTCGAGATTGGCTTTTTCAAGTTTTTCAATTAAGTCAGCCGCTTCAATCCGAGCAGAATCAGTCTGTCCTTGTGATTGTCCGTATGGATTTCGTAAGATATGCAAAATGTCCTTGGTCTTCATTTCGTCCACTCCCTCTTTCATTTAGTCTTCCTTGATTGCATTTAAAAATGCGAAATCCCCATGATGTTCAATTGCAGCCTCATTGTATATTTTAGCAGCCTCTTTCTTGTCGTTGTAATAACCAAGGGATATATATTTTCCATTCTTCTTTATCGCAGCAGCCCATTTCTGCTCTCCTTTATGCCACTTGACTCCTTTATAGCCAGAAGTATTGTTCTTCGGTATTCCTCTGTTGCAAAGATTCTCCGAGCTAGAGCAAGCTCTCAAGTTTGTTTTTTGATTATTTAGACCATTACCGTCAATATGGTCACTTTGCCTCCTATCGCCTTTTTGTATTCCAAGAAGCAACCGATGCATATATAAGCTACCTTTCGTTCCATCAGAAAAATTAACGCTCCTTATAGCATAGCCTTTATAATCAAAACGCCATTTCCATTTATTCAGAAGTTCAAAGTCTTCATCATCAACTATTACTACTTTGCCCTGAGTTAACTTAATTTCCTTCATTCTCCCCATCTCCTCTTTTCTCTTTTATTCCACACATGAAAGAACGCTATTATTACTATTATCAGGGCAACCCAACCGATAAACAGATATAGATAGTCCATCAGTCCTCTCCTTTGCAGGTACAGGCTTGTTTGAGTAACCAAAGCAGATTATTTTGCGTAACTGTCCTAAAAGTTGTATTATTAATATCTTCCTTCATCACCCGATACCTTTCACACGCTTCACATTCAGTAGGTTCAGGGTGGTAGGGTTGCCAGTCAGTTCTAAAGGTAGTATAATAGCTTAGAACAGTACCATTATCCCACACAAGCGCACCATCTTCACCATCTGGTATGTGGGCAAATTTACGCTCTGCATTGAGGCTACCCTCTATCTCGGCTTTCCCTGTACTCATTAATGCTTCTGGTAATTCCATCATTCCCCCTTAACCGCTAATTCCCGTTGCAACCTCATCCCCATAGATACCGCTTCTTTCATTGCCGTAGTCAATACGGACTTAACGGGGATACCCTTTTCAACAAACCCCATGTACTCGTCTACCGTTGCTTCCAGTTCGGCATATATCTTCTCTTCTGGTGTCATTACTCCCCCTCCTCTACGGCTTGAATGGCTGCTTGTAGATTTAAAACTACAGGAATTCTTTTCCCCGTTTCACCTCGGTTGGAACGGATGGCATCGAAAACCTTTAATGCCTCTTTGCTCGCCTCTAACAGCCTGTCATGGTTATTTACTGCCTTACATATGAACTCGGCATTGGCTTTTCTCTCGGTTTCTGTTGCACCAGCAATTTCAACTGCAACTTTGTATCCATCCATCCTACGAATAGATATACCCATTATGGTAGTGATTACTTCCCACGGCAGCTTACTATGTCCTACTGTCTTAGCCATTAGATAGCCTCCTATCCTCTATATTCTATATGGTCAAATACTCCGTAACCAACCCTGACATAATCGTCCCACTTACCAGCAGGTTCATCTTTTCTGGTTGCCTCAGTGTACTCACGGATACTTCCATCTTCAAGCTTACAAAGACAGGTGTGTTCTCTTCTGCCGTTATTGCGGTCTGTTGATATAATCTGTTCTCTTTGCCTTGCTGAATACCAATGGTAACTCTTTTCAGTCATCCCCCTACCCTCCTATAAGCGTATATGAGTATATCTTCGCCCCATTAATAAAGCCAACAAACTTACATTCTATATTGTACCCGTTAGCCCTTAGTTCTGATATACAGGTAGCTACGCATTCCGACCCTGTTCTTAACCTAATGTCTCTCTTCGTGTGGGGATTTCCGTCCTTTAACATCCCCAGCACACGCTGAAGCCTACCCGAACTCTCTATATTTGCACTGTGAATGCCACTAGGACGCTCGTGACGGGGTTTTGTGGGCTTGTCTATATCAGTCATCCTCTTTCCCTTCCAAGTAGTTAGAGAGCTTCCTGACAGTCTCGTAAGAAGGGTTAGAATCTTCCTTCCTGCAAAAATAGAACACGGTATTGTAGTTAAGCCCTGTTTTTCTACTTACCTGTTTGAGATTCCTGTCTCCGAGTTGCTCCCTGATTTCGTCTATATTTAACATTTATTCTCCTTTGCTCAAGTGTACTATGCGCTTGCAGTGGGGACATTCTGTTTTTATCTGCTTAGGATATGGTTCTTGGATATTTAAAAACCGCTCTTGGGTAAAGATTATTCGCTCTGGATTGCTTACCCCCTGAATAAGAGTATCGTTAATGTACTTCTTGCCTAAAAAAACTTCTCCCGGCAACTCTAAGCCCGTTTCTATTACTTTCCAGAGCATATCAGGAGTATGGTACTGCGGGTCAGTGCTTTCAAGTCCATCCTTCGTTATTTCCTGCAAAAAGCTACCATCCCTAATTTTAACTATATCGCCTGTTTTCATTTTCTCTCCCTTACATTGTTGGTTCGTTACATGAACAATGGATTCTCTCTATGCGGGGTTCGTTAAATACAGCGTACCCGTTAGCCTCTATTCTTGTCTTAACCTCTGCTAAAAGTTCTTTATTTGTTGCATGGGAAAGTAAAGGGTTATTCTCTTTTATCTCTGGGCGATACATCCTACCTTCACCAGTTAAAAGCCAATCAACAGAGAGACTGTAAATCCCTGCAAACTTAATCACTAGATCACTTGGTAACTTATCACGTTTGCGGTAGTTCGATATTGCTTGAGGCGTTATACCGAGTTTCCTTGCTATTGCAGATTTATTCCTGAGATTCCCAGATAAAAGCATACGTTCTACTGTTCCGTTAAAGTCCACGCTTTATTCTCCTTTTAGTTATTTATGCACCAGATTATAAAATCACCTATCCAACCACCTATAGCGAAAAGCCCCAGATAAATAAGCAGTATCTCTATCCTTTTTTGCATTTACTCCCCCTCTGCTTTCTTTATAGCTGATTCAAGTCTGTTTAATCTCTCTATCTTGGATTTTTGGTTAAATTCGGACTCTTCACTGTTCCAATCAGCGTCTATTTCACTTTTCAAGTTAACGTAAGCCTCTTTACAAGCCTCTAGTAGTAAAGAATTTATTGGTTCGGGGTCTTTTGATTCAACCCAGCCCGTTTTGGCGCATTGCTTAGGTGGATTAGAAAACCCGTAGTCTCCACAGGCAGGACATGTATATAATTTTCCCTGATTATCCAATTTATTCACCTCTATTTACTGTTCAACTGTTGCTATCTTATTATTGCCCTCATACATATATTCAAAGACATATTCTATCCTTACAGTTTCTCCTGCTGAATTTTCAGTGGTTAAAACATCAAGTATGTGCCCCTCACGGGTATGTTTTAAGTGGTATCTGTCTGTAAATGTATAATCAAAAGTATCGTCTGTCTTATATTTAGCTTCCATCATAGCCTCCTAGTTAAGACGATATATGAAATACTCGCCTTGTTCATTCTCTTCACCATCATAACTTGACATAAAGTGACCACGCCCATCTGCACCGATAGCATCATCAATAAATTCGTCCATATTAACAATCAGGGCGGTTATAGCATCGTTAGCCCCTTCGCATTTGTCTTGTAAGGCTTTAACCATAGTTACAACAGCGTCATAGTCAATATTGGACTGCCCTGCAATAAAGTCGGCATTGAACGCCCAAACAGTTTCCCTGATATAGTCTGCTGCCTTCTGGTCGGCTTCATCATCAGTAAGAACCATGTATTCGCAGCCCTCAGCATCGAAAATCCCAGCATCGTAACCATCTTCTATATCATCGGCATTTATTGACAAGTAAGTCGCTAAAGCCTGTTCTTTTGTTATTGTCTGTTTCATTGTATCCCCCTTAAAGAGCCCCTTAGTATAGAGTTGGTTAGGCTGTTTTAGATTTTACTACCTACCCAACACCAGAAAGCAAAATTGCCTATTACTAATATCCATTCTGCGCAAGTTATATTGTATAGTTCAGCCATTTTCCCTGTACCCCTTAAAGTATTATCATTAAGTTAGCCAGTATAAAGGCTGTTATTATGAGTGTGTTAGCAATCGTTTTCCCCTGCATAGTAAGCCCCTATAAGATAAAGTGTTGAGAAAAAAAGAACCCCTCTTTATTTCGGACTCTATAGCAGTGAAAGTGTTTCCGTAAAGTCTGGTGGAGTATTAAGGTTAAGCATCTGTATACGGCACTCTGTAGCTTTTAACTTGGTTTCTATTATCCCCTTAATCCGTATTGCCTCTGCCATTGTGAGGGCTTTCGTATATAGTGGTTGTTCGTGTTCGGCTTTAGGGGCTTTCCCCCAGATGATATATTCTCTATTCATTATTGCACCCCTTTATAGTTAGGTAGAGTGGTTAGATACTTTCAAATTTATTGCATTTACTCGACTCATTGACTGTTGAGTATGGGTCTAACACAATAAGATAAGAACAAGTTAATTCGCAATCCACGAATGTCGAGTGTCTACAAGAGATACAAGTATCGGAATATGCTTCAAAACTGGATGCTTCCATAAATCCTATTGCCTTGCTATTTAAAGCCATGTCAGAGCCTCAGTAGCTAGCCCTACAAGCGAAGCCACACCAGCAACAACAAGTACGGAAGAGAAGGCTGCCATTAGCCCTACAAGTATAGTTTGATTGATGTAGTAGTTAATATCTTTAGTCATTGTAAAGCCTCCTTGTTTGATTGTTGTGTTGTTGTCTAAGACCGCCTAAGCGGTTTCGGGTATTGAACCCTCATCAGTTAGACTGTTAGTCGTTCAAGTAATACCTCGTTATATCAACAGTAGTGCCGTCGGTGTCGCATTTTAATGAGGCGTAGTGCTTAAAGTGTTTAGCGGTGTTAGAGTAAGTACCCTTGATTAGCTTTATCTGGTATCCGTCGAGTACTTGTAGTTGGATATTCGTACCATTATTGTTTTGCGATAGATACTGTATTGCTCTTGCATGAGCCTTCCTAAGGTTACTGTATATGCCGAGAGTACCGTCTTCGCTTCCTTCTACTGTATAGACCTTTTTGTCCGCCATTGCCTTGCCTCCTGATTGATGGTTGTGTTGTTTAACTTAAATACATCATAACACGGTAATTATATCTGTCAAGCATTATTTTGTATATATTAGATAATAATTGTATTTAATATGTAAAGAGTAGTAATAACGATAGTTTGCAAGGTTGACTTTCCCAGACAATAAATGTAGAGTAATAGAAAAGGGGGTATGGTATGATTTGCGAATCTTGTAGTAAAGCAAATGAGCTAGACGAATATGTGGAAAATGTTACAGGATTTAGGAACGTAAACGGCAGTACATTATCTTATGCCAATTATTTGCGTACTTTCAGATGTGCTTGTGGTGAATCGAACCGCCCAGATAAAGGATAAGCCATGATAAGAGCACTAGAGAGAGAGTTAAAGAGGGTAGAGACTTGCTTCTTTTATTTACAGAGGGGCTTTAATGCTTGTCGATGTTGCGTTGTCTACTCGTGCAGACGATACCAGATAGTGAATAAGAATATGCTGATAGATCACAAGATGCTGGCAACGTAAATCCCCAGATAAACACACTACTACAGACACTAAGGAAAGAGAACATACAGCAAAGCGTAAGGGGGCACTATGAACTTCAAGATAGTAAAGACTGATAGGATAGACAGATACATCAATAGCAAGTTGGGGCAGGTATTAACGATGCACGGCAGTGAAAAAGCACGTGAGGCAGCATACAAGCAAGCTAGGCTTAGAGAAGAGAATAGTATCAGGGTTTATCGATCAAAATCCCCCAGATAATAAAAGAACTAGACCTATAGACACATAAGGGATTGACTTTAACCTATAACTAAGTATAATAAGCGCATGGAAACAGCAACAGACCTCACAACGTCACCAGAAGCAAAGAGTAGCAGACCGAAGATGATACCTATCGAACGGATGCTCCAGCTAAAGGATAAGAACCTTACAGACGAAGAGGTAGCAACTATACTAGGGTGTAATAGAAGCAATGTTTCTCGGAGGTTAGCAGAACACGCACCAAGGTTGCAAAAACTAGACAACTTCAAGAAGTACAGGGCTGATATACTTACAGATTTACAGATAAAGGTACTTGATCACGTCACTGATGATAAATTAAACAGCTCCTCTGCCACTCAGTTAATCACTGGAATGGCCATATTGTACGATAAAGAGAGGCTTGAAAGAGGCCAATCTTCTACCAATTTGAGCGTTTCAGGGCTTGTTGAGAGCCATTCAGGCAAATTAGAGGCACTTGAGGCCGAATTAGCTAAAACTATGGGTACGTTGAGTATTGAGGAATAACAGGGACTTACGCGGTTCAAGGTGCGATGTCCCCACGGGCGGGTAAGAATGGTTGAGAAGGATAGCATGGACGATATGATTGACAGTCTTAAGGCTAGGGACTTCAAGCGGTACATGGACGCAGTAGAGGAGTATATCAGGGACACTAAGCCACGTAGAACGCCTGTGGTTGGACGGGAAGAGTAGGCAGGTGTGTTGGTAAAGTTCAAGGGGCTACAAGGGCGTGACAAGGCTGTTAGGGATTAGTTAGGCTTAGTTATATATAGTTAGGGGAGTAGGGGGAGGGTCGGGGGTGGATAGGGGGAGGGAGTAAAGTTACTGCTCGTCTTCCGAGAGAAAAAAACAAAAAGGGGTGTAGCGTGGAAGATAATCCGTGTGTGATCTGTGAGGATTTGAGAAGTAAAAGAATATGTAGGGTGGCGAATAAGTTTGCTAAGAACTTTCATTGGTATCCTGAGAATTTCAGTAACAGACTTATGGACAAGGTAGTTATGACTCTTAGGAATGCTTCTACACCTAATCATGCTTGCTACAGAGAAACACAGTGGTTTAAATAGATGACTTGCAAGAAGTGCGGTCGTACTGGGTTAGGGACTGAAGATTTCTACGGTAAGTCTACTAAGTGTAAGGATTGTGCTAAGGCTTATTCGCGGGATTATTGGAAGCAGAAAGGGAGACTTAAAGACGTTACCCGTACCTACTGCCCTGAGTGTGGGTTAGATGGCAGGGAGTTTCATCGCAATACTACTTACTGTAAGGAATGTACGAGTAAGCGGAATAAACAGGCATATATGGGTCGTAAGAGTTCTAAGCTGAAGGGTTTGCATGAGTTAATGAATAAGACGGGAGACCGTGAGTTGTATATGCGGTATGCTCGGATGGTTGAAGAGGAGTTAGTCAGATGTGGGGGTTTATGATGAATAAATGCAAAGGTAGTAAAAAAGGTAGTAAATGTAAATAGGAGAGATAAGATGAAGAGATTGTTACTTGCTGGAATTTTGGTACTTAGTTTTGCTGGCGTTAGTGTTGCTGGGGATGTTCAGAAGCTGTATCTAACTGGCACTTCTCAGGACTTTAATGTGAGTCGTTCTGTTTCGGAGGTAGGTAATGCTGATGAATGGAATCTTGAGGGTAGGGCTAAGGTCGTTCTTTACAAGGGATTTGGCGTTGATAGTTCTCTCAATTGGGGTGTCGGTAACGCTATTGATAGTTCTGATGCAACTGTAGGCGTGTTCTACCAGCCTAATGATTGGTCTGAGGTTTCTTACTCTACCACCTTCGGCATTGACCGCTTTCAGGACGTAGGAGATGTTAGTGTGATAAAGGTTAGTATAGGTAAAGGGTTTTAATTAGTAGAGGTGGCGGAATAGGTAGACGTATGGGGGCTGAGAAGTCGTCAGTATGAAGGTCATGTTGGGGTTAGCCACCTGACTACCCTTAAATGTGGGGAACCATATCATACGCGGTATACAGGCTAATACTATGTAGGGTGACTATACGAATATATGTGGGTTCGATTCCCAACAAGTTCTTGGAGAATGAGTCTTAACAGACAAGAGCGGTTCGATTCCGTAAAGGCTCGGCAAATCCCTGCCTTCTACTAACAAGAGTTGTCCCCCTGCGGGGGTTAGGGTTTCCCTCACTTCGCCCTGCCCCCGCGCCCTTGGAGGATATTATGGCAGAACAGATGAGTTGTGTTGAATGTCTGATGTGTACTGAGGGATATGATAACTGCGTCCCTCGTCGTGAAGTATATATGGAGGTTTTATATGAGTATCCAGAACAATGGCAGTGCGGTAAGTAAATCTGTCACTACTACAGGTATAGAAGAGTTTGCTAATCAGCAGGATAATACGTTCAATGACGACCCACCTGCGGATATCAGTAATGTAAAAAGACCCGGACCCGGTAAAGACCAAGGTTAATTAGGTATAATTATGTTTAATAGGCAGGCTGAATTAGATAGTATAGATAGGGAACTAAAATCATTGGATAAGGTGAAGTCTTGGCTTCCCCTTGATATGGAAAAGAGATTTCTTGAAATGCTTGATTGGAAACTCGAATTTTGGGAGAATTTTACTAAAGAGGATGCAAGGGTTTGTGGCGTAGATTATGTTTGATTATAAACGCGTTTTTGGTACAAGAGAAGAAGAAGACCGTTATCGTGCTAACTACGATGCCATCGACTGGAATGATAGTAAGAAAGATGAAGATATTGGGCTAGCTGGCAAGCGAAAAGGAGAATCCGACTCCCTGCCCAAGTAAAATTCGGAGATACCTACGGAGGGTATCATGAAAGAAATAAAACTAACTCAAGGCAAGGTGGCTTTAGTTGACGATGAGGATTTTGAGTTTTTATCTCAATGGAGTTGGTATTATTTGAATGGATATGCCAGAAGAACTGAAAATATTGACAGTAGTTGTATCTTTTTACATAGGGCAATATTAAAAAATTCTAAGGATATGGAGATAGACCATATCAATAATGATAAGTTAGATAATAGGCGTAGTAATCTGAGACTGTGTACTCATAAAGAAAATTCTCAGAATAGAAAGATTGGAATCAACAATACTTCTGGTTACAAAGGGGTTCATAAACGTCCTGATGGAAGATGGCAAGCAAGAATTGTTGTTAACGATAAGAGAGTTTCTTTAGGATACTTTCGGAATATCTCAGATGCAGTTTTGGCATACAATGATGCTGCCGAGAAGTATTATGGTGAATTTGCTAACTTAAATAGGATTTAATAGTGGCAAAGAGATTAACCAAAAGACAAAAAGAAAAGAAACTCGAAAAAATTGAGATTCTTAGAAAACAAATAGCAGAATACAAGGAAGCTATCGAAGTAGCAAAAGAGGCAAATCCATTTGTGTTCTTTGAACCTTCAGACGGAACTATCCCTCCAGACAGAATGGGACTTCTGAATGAGTTTTTAAAAGAAGATGATCTGCCGTCTGGGAAGTTGGATTCTCAGTTAGACTGTGTTCTGAGCGAAGCTAACATTATTGGTGCTTCAGGTGGTAACAGGGCAGGTAAGTCAGCCATCAGTGCGATTAAGGGTGCTATCAAGTCCACAGGAGAGCTTCCCAAGGCTTTAAAGGAGTACGAACATACACCATCAATAGCAAGGGACTTAGACCGCTTTAAGAGACGTTTTGCCAAGGGACAACCGATATTAGGTCGTGTTATAGGCGTAGATTTTAAGCAACTATCAAATACTGTAATACCAACATGGCAGAAGTGGATTCCGAAAGAATATTTACTGAATGGCAAGTGGAAGGATTCATTCTCAGCACAACATTCGACTCTATCACTGTTTAAAGATAATATTTGCTGTGCCAAGATAGAGTTTATGACTAATCAGATGGACGCAACGTCCTTTCAGGGACCGGACTTAGATTGGGTGATGTATGATGAGGAGCCGAAACTATCTATCTACAAAGAAAACAACTACCGTTTTGGTACTTCTGAGTATCTTGACGTTGGGATTTATTGGACACCGACTCAGGGGCTGACTTGGGCTACCGATTTGTTTCATAACTCTGGACTTTTCGATGATGAAGAGGAAGGTGTTGAGACAAACGTAGAATTATTCAAATTATGCTCTGTTACGAACAAAAAGGTTAATGTAGGTGTTTTAAGGTCGATTCTCCAAGATGCAATGTCGTATGAAGAGATAAGAATGAGGCTCTTGGGAGAGGCAATAAGTCTTTCTGGCTTGGTTTACGGACGACTTTTCACGAAAGAGCATATTATAGAGCCGTTTATAGAGGACTATCACTCGAAACATGAGTATCTATGTATTACAGGCATGGATCCTCACTTAGTAACACCTTCTGCAATGGTTTTTCTCTTAGTTGATAGGGAAAACAACTGGTATATAGACAGATGCCACTCAGATGACGGTGATACAGAGCAAATGAAAGAACATTGGCACGAGATTGTTAAGACAAATGGATACAGAACAGGTTGGGCCGTTGCAGATAAGTCGAGCAATAGCTCGATCATGGCCTTTGGTGGACGAAACATATTCAGAGAACTTAGTATGGGAGCAAATGCTATACCTGCTCTCAGAACTTCAGAGAAGTACGAAGGTTCAATCAAGGCAGGAGTTGATGAGATTAAGAAACGACTCCGTAATAAGACTCTTTTTATCGTTAACAGAAAAGAAAATAAAGACCTGATACAGTCTTTCAGGACCTTAGAGAGAGAAACATACGCAAATGAAGAGTTGAATGGCCCTAAAGACCGTATAAGAGAGGGTAAACACCACTTTCACGCAGCTTTTAGGTACATTTCGCAGTATCCTTGTTCATGGTACGGAGAAGTAATACAGGCTCCAGAACCTGAATTTTATGATGAAGCAGCCCAATATTAGAGGAATCAATGGCTAACGCTAAGTTAACAGATGAGTTTCTTGAAGATCACGCCAGAAAACTTTTCACCAGTTCTAAGAATTGGACTGATGCTGAGATAAGGCAGTCGTGGATTGATGGTAATGACCAATATAATGGAATATTTAAGACTAGCGACAAGAAAAACTCTAAAGTCGTTGCGGATAAGCGACTCTTTATCAACAAAACTTACAGCCATATACAGCGTATGCACGTTGACATTATGGATACCTTCTTCTTTGACCCTGAAGAGATAGTCAGTGTAGCCTCTTGGAAGTCCATTCCTTCCGATACAAGAGATATGGTCAAAGCCCTTCTTAATTACAGACTCAATTCCCATCCTATTAACTTCTATTCTGAATTACACGAGGCTACGCTTGACGCTCTAAAGAATAAGATAGGCATATTCAAGGTTTATCCAGAATTAGAGACTGAAGGAAAGGGTGATGATGAGAAAATCACCAAATATGCTCCTGTTATAGAGACTCTGCCTTACGAAGATGTATTTTTCGACTCTTCTGCTACTTGGAAGGACTATTACAAGTACCCTATAGTCATTAGGATGCGTAAATCCAGAGATTACCTTGAGCGTAAGGGCTATAAGAACCTTGAAGACATAGAACCTGCCAATAATACTACGGATACTGTAAAACAGAATAGAGAAATCACTCAAGGGTCGCCTTTTGCCGTAGAAGAGAAGGATGAGGGTCTTGAAGAGACTTTTGTTTACGAGATATGGACTTTCCTTGACATTGAAGGTAAGGGTAAGGTGGAATCCGCATCCTATGTGATGATTGGCAGCTCAGAAGGCCCTACAACCATCGTGAGAGGGCTTGAGAAGAACGAACTGCCTTACAGCGACCTATCGGCTAACGAACCAGACAATCGCTCTCCTATAGTCGCTGGGGCGGCTCTACCTGAACCTCATCAGATGTATGGCAAGTCTTGGCCTGAGATTCTTGAAGCCTTACAGAGAGAAACTAACGCTATACGGAATCAGAACCGTGAAGCTACCGCAATAGCTATGAGAAGACCATTACTTGTCTCAAGACACGCTAATCTCGACTTAACTTCTCTTGTTCGTAGGAAAACTGGCGGGATTGTACTTGGAGATGACATCTCTCCTAACGCTGTTAGGGAACTTGAGATTTCCCCACCTTCAAACGCAAGTATTCAAGAGCAGATAAGAACTGACTCGGATATTTTCGAGATGACCTCTATATCTCCTAACCTTTTAGGTGCTTCAAGTCGTGGAGAAGAAACTGCCACAGAGGTTACAAGCCAGAACGTCAATGCAAACAAAAAATTAGCTCAGATAATCAAAAATCTTGCCAATACTCTTGTGCTTCCTGCATTCAATATGCTCCTTAGACTTGAACAGACATACGAAGATGATGAATTTATTCGTTTAGTAACTGGAAGAATCTTAGGATGGAATCTTGCAGACGATGGGGAGCCTCTTCGTGAAGTAATAGAGGGAGATTTTGATCTGAAAGTCAATCTTGGTATAAATAAACAGATTCAGTCAAATAAGTGGCTCATGCTTATGGATAGGGCTACTCAGGCTAACGCTGCTACGGGTCAGTTAGTCCAAATGGGCGTTGTAGACCCTGCTCAGGTAAGATTCCAAGACCCTGCTGTTTACTTCAGGAAGGCGCAGGCTGTTTTAGGGGAGAAGAACTCAGATGAATTTGAAATTCAGGCGCAAGCTCCACCGCAGGAAGCGGAAGCAGGGGGAGTTGCTTCTCAGGCAGGTCTGGAAACGGAAGGGAACATACAGTTTGGAGGAACTAACCAAGAAGCATTGAGTGGATTAGCACAGGCGTAAGGGGGCGATATGGACGATGTTGAATATGACAGGGCAAGGTCTTTTACAGGAGAAACTCTTGAGAACTTAATAATCTCCGAAGGGTGGAGGGTTTTCAAGGAGAAGGTGCTGGATGTTGAGTATGATGATGCGTTTAAATCGTTCAAGTCGGCAGACACAACGAAACCTGAACAAATCATTAGAGCGCAGCAGAAGGCGTTATTGATAGAGGGCATAGAGTCCAAAGTGAATCAATTAATAATGGAAGGACATCTCGCACAAGACAATTTGTCGGGATTATCCGAAGGAGAAGAGAATGAGTGAGTCTACCGCAGAGGCGACTACCGAAGTACAGGAACCGACTATTGGCAAAAACCTTTTCCCAGAGCAGTTTACTGACGATACAGAGACTGTTGAGGAGGAGACTGAGGCAATAGAAACCGAACCTGCTACCAAGGAACCCGTTGAAGAGACTAAAACTGATGAAGTTGAGTACCTTAATATCGAAGAACTCAGCGACAAAGTATTTAAGCTCAAGATCAATGGAGAGGAATCTACTATAACAGTCAAGGATGCTCTAAGACGTATACAGACGGATAAGCACTTGACACAGGAAGGGCAGAGATTAGCTGAAGAGAGAAGGCAGTTGGATGCGTTGAAGAATAGCGTGGCTGATAAGTCAGTCGAACCCAAGAAGGAGAGTTGGGAAGAGGGCTATGAAGACGAATCTACTGTTAATCCAGATATAGCAGACTTAAAGGCACAGGTTGCTACACTAACCGATGCTTTAGGTGCTGTTAATCAGAATCTCGCTCCAACTGTGTACGAGCAGAACGTAAAGGCTATAGATAATTACTTAAGAGAACAGGGTTACGATGACTTTATGGTTTACAGACCGAGGGTTGAGGAGCATTTCTTGACCTATTCCGTTGAAGACCAAGCTAAAGTCTCGGAAGTTGATCTGATAAGTAAGTATAAGGACTTGAAAATTCAGGACATGACAAAAAGTGCTGAACAGAAGTCCACTGAACCTGCTGAAAACCGTAAATCCCCAGCAATAGTCAATGTTATTGGGGGTTCAAGTACGCCATCTGGAGCAGACGAAGACGATATGAAGTATTCAAAAGCCTTTGAACGAGCGCAGGAAACAGGAGACTGGGGTCCTGTACTTAAGTTAAAAGGGCTGTTTTAAGGAGTAGTCATGGCAATACCAACTAATACATTTACCACCTATGAAGCTATAGGTATCCGTGAGGATTTGACCGACATCGTAACTACTATTAGTCCAGTGGATACTTGGGTCACTTCCAATACAGGCAACAAGAGGTCTACAAACCGTTATCACGAGTGGCAGAGAGACGCACTTGCTGCTGCTGCTGTTAACAAAGTGATTGAGGGCGATTCGGCTACCGCAACTGCTGTAACCCCAAGGTCAAGAGAAGGTAACTATAACCAGATACTCAGGAAGACATGGCAGATTTCCGATACTGACATGGCTGTCAATACTGCTGGTGGTAGTGAAGATTCTCAGCAGTTAACTAAGCATCTCGCAGAGCTTGCAAGAGATATTGAGTATGCTCTTGTAATCAACGCAACTTCTGCTTCTGGTGCTTCTGGTACTGCAAGGCAGATGAAAGGTATGCTTGGTTGGATTTCCACGAACAACGAGACTGGTGCTGGTACTGCTAATGAAGCCCTCACAGAGACTATGCTGAACGATGCTCTCTCTGATATATGGGCTGCTGGTGGTAAACCATCCAATATTCTTGTTGGTGGATTTAATAAGAGGAAAATCTCTAACTTCTCTACTAATACTCGTAACGTAGCTGCTACTGCTAAGGAACTTACCGCAGCAGTAGATATTTATGAGTCTGACTTTGGTAGAATCGCTGTGAGACTGCACCATCAGCTTAACACTACGGCTGCTGGTACTCTTATCATCCTTGGTGAGATGTCTCATTGGAACAAAGCATGGCTCAGACCTGTTAAAAGGGAAGTGCTTGCAAGAGACAGTGCATCAACGAAGTACATGGTTGAGGCTGAACTTACCCTTGAAAGTCTCTCTGAGGCTGGACATGGTAAGATCACGCTACTTACCTCAGCTTAATCAATAGGTTAGGATGGGGAGGACGCTCCCCTGACTAATTTGGAGAGATTATGATAATTAAAGATTCAGACAGAGCAGACCCTACTCTTGTAGGTACGACTTATGAGGGCGATCACTATACTCACCACCATGCTCAGGATACGAGTACTATACAGGCAGGTTGCCACGAACTAAGACAAGATGGGACTAATGGTTGGACTGAGGAAAGAACTATGAGGAAAATAGCTTCAATACCTGCTTTAGATGCTGTTAGGTTGGGTAATGAGCGTCCGGGATTCTTCAGTTCTCCAGAGATGATAGGGGAGTACTTAAAGCGGGAGGGTGAGAAGTATCTCACTGTTAAAAAGAACACTATATGAACAAGAAGATACTCTTAGGCACGATTGTCTACGATAAATACATAGATATATTCGAGAGTGTCTGCTTAAGGTCACTGAAGCAAAAGGGGAATATCCCTGCTCTCTTGGAAGATGGCTACGAGATACGTTACTACATCTACACACTGTCAGACCCTAATTTGCAAAGAGTAAAGAAGATAAGAATTAAAGGAGTAAGTATAGAGGTCTTTCACTTTTCGGAGATGGACAATACTAAGTTACTCCATGCAATGATAGAGCAGTCAATAGGTCAGGATGCCAGATTACTATTTATGAGTCCTGATTACTTCATAGGAGATGGTTCTCTTTACAACTTATGTTCGTATAGTAACAACAATAATCTCTGTATCGCTGCTTTACACATGAGGGTGGACTTCGACAAGTTTCTAAGGGTAATGGATGAGAATAAGGACAGTATATCGAATCCGCAGTTGGTTAGCTTGGCGATGGAGAATTTACATAAGAGTTGGGGGGAATCGTTCATAGATGAAGATAGCAACAATAGTTACTTTTCCGGTTCAGCAGTACAGAAGATTAATAAGAATTTATGGAGCGTTAGTTTTCGGATACCAACCGTATTTTTAGCAAAGTTTGAACGGTCAGACATAGAGGCACTACCGCAGTTTGATTATTGGGATTGGGAATGGCCTGCGACACTGATTGACGACAAGAGGTATAAGTTTATAGGCAGTAGTGATATGTTCTTTGCAGTTGAGTTAACACAAGAGAAAGAGAACATACCTTGTACGCAGGCAGGAATGATTTGGAACGATGATTTTAGGGTGGACAAGAGACATTCGGAGATAAACAGGAATTTCTTGGCAGTTCTAAGGGGGAATTAATGGATGACGCAAGGGTGGACGTTTTAATACCAACAGCAGGCAAGAGGGTGGACGGACTGATTTATCAGATAAATGCTTTTATAGACCAAAGCTACACCCATAAGGTCATTTGGGTATTGATCGATGTAGATACAGAAGAGGAGTTTCATGTTCTAAGGGCAAGGATATTCGACAGAACAAGACAGTATGCCCCTGTAGAGGTAGTTAGAGTCCCAGAAGATTACAGAGGTAAGCATGGGCATGGTCCAATCAGGTATGCGATTGAAAGACTTGATTTGACAGGGGACTGGATAATTACTTCTGGAGATGATGACTCTGTTATGCCTTGGGCTTTAGAGGAACTTGTAAAGGCTTCTGGTGGAGTGAGCATGGTAATAGGTAAGGTTATTCCAGTAAGACGCGATCATAAATACTTACCGCACCATGTTTTAGGAGACAATATCACTCATGGGCATATTACAGGAAGCTGCTGTCTATATAGTGCAGAGAAGATAAAGACGTTAGGGTATGATGATTCCAGATATGATGCTGATTGGGATATGATAGAGAAGATGATGAGATTCCCTCATAAACAGATAGATACTATACTGTTCGTAATGCCACAGTCATTCGAATGATAAATAAACTCATAGAAGTTTGTATATTTTTCTTTATGTGCTTTTGCTTAATATTCATATTCCCGATAGCTATGGTGTCTGTTGGGTTGGAAGCTGGAAAAGACATCTACAATGGCAAGAAAGTAAAGTGGTGGGGTTTTAATTGAAAATATCAGCCGTAGTTAGGACAGAAGGGGCTTGCGACCACTACAGAGCCGTACAGCCGTTTGAAAGCATAAAGGCGACCACTGATATAGATACGTCTATCTTGAGGCTGTCAGGCCGTCCTGAGAGCGTTCAGGAGGCGTTAGAGGCTGACGTGATGCTACTCCCGAGGGTTGCTAACGAAGAATGGCTTAAAATCATGTCTGATTGGAAGAATATCGGTAAAAAGGTCGTTGTAGACTTCGATGACGATATATTCAATGTGAGTCCGTTTTCCCCGCACTACGAAGATCATGGACTTGAGAGTTTCACCTCTACCAAGAATGGTATTGAAGTTAAGTTGTGGGAAGCAGGTAAGAACCTAGACGTTGAGAAGAATAAGAAGAGTCTCGACATTATCAAGAAGGCTCTTGCTCTTGCGGATATGGTTACTGTTACTACTCCTATACTTGCAGAGGCTTATAAACCGTATAGTGATAACGTGGTTGTCTTACCTAATTGCATAGATTTAGACTTGTGGCAGAAGATGGACTTAAAATCCAACGATGAAATACGTCTATTCTGGGCGGGTGGTTCTTCTCATTACGAAGATTGGTTGATTATGACCGAAGTTCTGCCTGTAATTATGGATAAGTACCCACAGGTTAAGCTAGTCTTTATGGGAATGTGGGAGTTTGCCTTCAAAGACATCGACCCTAAAAGGATTGAACGTCACAAATGGGTTCATATGAGTGCGTATCCGTATAAGGTCGCTTCGCTAAACCCGACTATTGGCATGATTCCTTTAGTGGACAATCAGTTCAACAGAGCTAAAAGTCCGATCAAGTGGGTTGAGATGGGAGCATTAGAAGTGCCCTGCGTAACATCCCTAGTATCGCCATATAAAGAGATTGGCACACCACATAACGGTATCTTCATAGAGAACAACAGCGTCAATGGTTGGATTAAGGGACTTTCCTTGCTAATAGAGGATAGTGTATTAAGAGCAAAGATGGGTGGTTACGCTAAGAAAACAGTTGAGAATCACTTTGATTGCAAGAAGAACGCTCATTTATGGATAGACGCTTATGAGACCTTACTTGACAAACCTGTACCAGAGAAGTTTGCAAAGGTAGGTACTTATGGGTGGTAATGTAATAATAGAAGGTGAAGCTGGAGGGAAGGTAGAATCTACCAATGGTGCATTAAATGTCTCTGCTAATATTGCCGATGTAGATGTCATTGAAAATTCTTTAGTAATATCGAATAGAGAACTATATAGCATATTCAATCTGATGCTCAAGGAACTTAAAATAATAAACATACATCTATCTATAGCAACAGATAATGAAATAAGTGAATGGGAGATTGATTAGATGATAGTATTAAAATCAGGTCTTAACGGAAATGTTGCCAGAGTAGATGATGATAATAGGTTACATACTAATTCTAAGTCATTCTTTGCTGAAGAAGTAGCATCTCAGAACGGACGAGCGTTTATATGGCATAGTGAATGTCATTTAGCAGCAGCAACAAGTGGTGGATTGCTGGCTTTTACTAGCACAGACCAGACAGACATTACCGCCATTTCAAGAATTTATATTGATGCTCATTCTCTAACAGATGACATTATTGTCTATCAGGTAAAGAACCCAACCTTGATTGGTGGAACAGATATAGGTGCAAATGGTATCGTTAATAAGAACTTTACTCAGGGAAGAACGATGGCTGGAAACCTAGTAACATCCGATGGGTCTGCCGATTTAACCTATACTGGTGGTACAAATTATCACTCCTTTATTATATCTAGTAAAGAGAAAGTAATTCGTGATATGCGAGGTACTAATATCCTTGGCAATGGAGATGTTATTCTTTGGGGTTGGGCTACTCTTGATGGTGGGAATGCAGTAGATGGAGAGAAAATAGCCTTATCTGTAAATACATACTTAATACCAACAGAAGCATAAGGAGATACAAATGATTCTCAATGACCCTAACGGTATTCCTGTTAAAATAACTAAAGACAATCGTATGCACGTTATAGCTGCTACTGAAGGTTTTATGCACGCTATGGCAGAAATAGGTGAGGCTTGGACTGTCAATGGTGCGATAACAGCAGCAGATACTACTGATAATGTAATTATGCACTTTGAAAATACTTCAGACAAGACATTTGATTGTCATGGGGTAATAATTTCATCTTCGGGTGCGGGTCTTGTCGCATTAGAATATGGAAGAACATTTGTTAGTGATGGAGGAACTGCCAGATCATTAGCTCAATTCAATACTCTTTCCGGTAAGACTCAAGATCAAACTTCCTATATAGCTAATGATATTACTCTTTCTGGAACTGGCACTGATTTAATTTGTGCTAGAATAGCTGCCGATACGCAGGTTGATATTCTATCTATGACTGAAGCTCTCCAACTTGAACCTTCAGCTACTATTTCAGTAAGATTTCAGGCAGATGCAGGTACTCCTACAATATGTATTGCTTATATATGTCATGGTTCGGAGCCTTGGGAGGATGTTTAATTGTTAAAATTCTTTCTCGCAGATAAGGAAGGTTTTCCTGCTCATTATGAACCATATAATGTTATAGGTGAAGAGGATAATATTGCTCTTGTAACTACCACTATTGCTTTGGCACATTCTACATTCAAGAGTGTTACTCGTACTACTGCTGGAACATCTATCATAACAATACCTTCTCTAGAAGGTGCAATTGTCATAACTGATATACTTATTACTGGTGAGAAAAGAATCGGTGCTACTATAACAGTTAGATTTACAGATGATACAAATACTATAAATTTGTTAATAGGTGATGCTGCGAATAACTCCATTAATCTTGGTCATGCGTTTAATGGACTTGTGCAGGGTTGGAGAAATTCAAGAGTTGAATTGGTAACAGTTGCAGACGTTACCGCGACCGTTACATTAGTCTACTATAAGGTTGAAGAAGGTTTGAGTTTTCTTGAATGGGATTCTAGGAGGTAACAAATGGCAGTCCCCACAAATCCAACGGCTACGACCCTTGTTTCAGAAGCTATTAAGAAGGCAGGTCATTCCTCCCCGACCTCTGGACAGATAACCCGTGCCGAAGATTTCTTCATGCAGGAGATTAAGAACGATATACATACGCTAGCCAAGAAGCCAAAGTTCCTGCATACGACCTCGATACTCGTCTTAACAGAGGGTAAGAACAGATATGCTAACCCCACAGACTACTCTTCAGATATGGAGATGACTCTTTTGTCTGGGACAAACGATGGTACGGCTCAAGACGGTGCGGTTGGTTCAATAACACTTGCAGCAACAGATTCATTTATTGATTCTGGCATAGTGGGTAAGGAGATCCTCATAACTGCTAATACTGGTGCAGGATCAATGAGTCAGGTAACGGCATACGACGACACGACTAAGGTTGCTACTGTTACTCCTGATTTTACGACTACTCCAGATAATACATCTACTTACTCAATTATAGACGCTTACGACCACCTTGAGCAGACCCCTTCCTTCGAGTTTGATAGGAAGGTGAGGAATGACACTCTGCTTGGAAGACCTACTCACTTTATGCCAATAGGAAGTGCCAACGAGGGTGAATTTACGCTTTACCCAACCCCATACACGGATGATACAAGTGTTTATGGTATTAGACTTAGGTACTATGCCAATATTATGGAGTTAGACAATACTGGCACATTGATGACCAAGCTCTACTCTACCCTGAGAAACATCTGGATAGCAGGGGTTAAGGCTAAGCAACTTGAAGATGACATGGATAATCGTCAGTTTGCAGCGAAGCAGGAATACAATTCGGCGTTGCAGGCAGTCATCATGAGGGAGCAATACGGTATGGACTTAAATGGGTTAGTCATGAGCGTTTCTGACTACAATTAACGGAGTCTATTATGCCACTTAAAGATATAGAATCTCGAAAAGCATATAGTAGAGAATACCATATAAGAAATAGAGAAGAAATCTTAAGAAGGCACGCAGAGTATCGTGGCGTGAATAGGGATAATATTAATAGAATACAAAATGAAAAATATATACTAAATAAGGAAGCTATAGCTCAAAAGCAAAAGGAATACCGCGATAAAAACCCTGAAAAGGGGAAAGAGGCTTCTAAAAAATATCGGATGGCGAATAAGGAAAAAATAAAGAAAAAAAATTCGATATGGAGAGAGAAGAATAAAGAAGTTTTGTCAGAAAAATCTAAAGAGAAGTATGCCTTGAATAAAGAACAAATAGACACAGCCAATTCTGTTTATATTAAAACGCCTAAGGGCAAGTATTCAAAGTGTAAAAGTAATGCGAAGAGACGCGGTATAGAGTTTGACGTATCTTTAGAGGATTTCGCAAAATTCTCAGAACATGAATGTTGCTACTGTGGTACAGAAATGGAAGCAATAGGTATAGATCGAGTTGATAACTCTAGGGGCTATATATTTGACAATATGGTTGCATGTTGCGTTAATTGTAATTTCATGAAGCAGCAACATAGTAGAGATGACTTTTTTGAGCATTGCATTAAGATACTTAAGCATCAAGGGATAATATTATGAGCTTTAGTGGCAATACATATTCGCTCCCGATGAATCGAGGGGGCTTTGTTAACTCCCCGAATATTGATAAGGTTCCCCCCGAAGCCATGCTTGAGGTACGGAATATCAATATCCATGAGGACGGTAGGGGTAAGCGTGGTGGTACGGCTATCTTTAGTGCTGCTTCTACTCGCAATTCTCAGTTGACGGGTGTTATTGACTTTACCTTAGCTTCTGGTACTCAATTTGTTGTCACTACGACTACCGAAGGTGAGGTTTGGAAGGACAATGCTACTCAGCTTAACTCTGGAAATTTGCTTAAGTCTGGAGCTTTTACTACTTTTTCCATAGCTAATGACAAGGTGTATATTTGTGATGGTGGTACAACCCCTCAGACTTGGGATGGTGCAGCAGGTTCTACTTCAGATTTAGCAGCAGTTCCTAACGACTGGACAGGAGTAAACTTCCCCACGCAGATAATTATTCATGGTTCTGGCAATTCAGAGAGGGGTTGGGCTTTAGGATTACCTTCAAACCCACATACTTTATATTTCACTCCAGATTCAGCAGGTGGAGACTTAGACTTTACAGATGGAACTATAGATACTATAAATATAGAAACTGGTGACGGCTTTGGACTTGTAGGTGGTGTGGATTTCGGAGATAGATTAATCATTTTCGGTAAGAACAATGCCTACGTTATAAACGACACTTCCTTGACCTCAACAGAATGGGGTTATACACAGGCTCAGTGGGAAGGTGGGGTTGCTCATAGTCGTTTAATCATCAAGACCACGAATGATGTAGTCTGCATGATGGATGATGGCAACATCTATTCAATAACGGCAGTACAGTCTTATGGTGACTACAAACAAGCATCTATTACTAAGCCTTCATGGATAGACAAGTGGATTAGAGAGAATACCGATTTAAGTAAGATTAATCAGTTTCACGGGTTGTATGACCCTGAACTGAGGCGTATCTATATATTTGTTGTTCGTAATGGGCAGACAGACGTTGACACAGCTCTTGTTTACAATGTCGATAGAGGGCCAGAAGAAGGTTGGACAATTCACGACAATAGGGATTCTAATTCAGGGTATTCAGCTTCTTGCGCTGCTGTAGTAAGGCGTAGCCCTGCTTCCCACCATAGTCAATATGTTTACACTGGTGATGGCATAGGAAACGTATGGGAACTTGAGGAGTCGGCTAAAAACGATAATAACAATGCCTATTATGCAGGGTTCAAAACTCCCCGATTAGTATTCGACAACGCCAGAGCAACCAAGAAGTACGTAAGAGGATTCTTAGTAACTGAAGAAAAAGGTAGCTATAACGTCTATATTAACATTTGGATAGATGATGTGGCACAGACCCAGCAAAGTGTAGACCTGTCTGGTGCAGGAGCAGTTTGGGGTACTATGGTTTGGGGTTCATTCACTTGGGCTGGTGGAGTTTTAGTAGACAAAGCTTTCGATATAGGAGCCGTAGGCAAGAGAATACAGCTTGAAGTTTTTAATTCTTCTGTTGATGAAGATTTCTTTCTTAGTGAGATTCAAGTAGACCACTTAATTATGGGCAATAGACCAAGTTAGGAGATAACAAATGGGCGCGACTTACAGCTTGCCAAACACTATAAGCAATGGAACAACGGGTGATGCAGACGAAGTTCAAGGTAACTTTACTGCTATTATAAACAATCATACACCTACAGGTATGGATGACCATTCTTCAACTGATGGTCAAGCTCAGACACAAATAGACCCTTTCCCTGCTTCTACGTTGTCTAAGGCAACCTCCCTCGCAGAAGAGATTGAGCAGTTAAGATATGTTCTCAAAGAAATTCTCGGAGAAACTTATTGGTATATAGACCCAGATGTAAGCTTAGCTTCTATATTTACCAACTATGTTACTTTAACTGGAACCGAAACTCTTTCTGCTAAAACGCTAACTGCTCTTAAAATAGTCTCTGGAGATGGTATAGCAGATGCGGGCGGAGCCTTCTATCTTAAATTTACGGAAGATGCTACGCCTGTTAACTATTTGGATGTAGGTAATGCTGATACTGGTGTTAGTCCAAATATAACTGCTGCTGGCTCTGATACAAATATTGATATAACACTCATACCCAAAGGTTCAGGTGTCGTAGACGCAACAGGTGGTCTTAAAATAGATAGTGGTGCTGAGATTGCAAAATATCTATCTGCAACTACTGCTTGGGATCCTGCAAGTATAGCAGCAGGAGGTAAGCTTTCAACGACTATTACTGTAACAGGTGCGGCTCTTGGTGACCCCTGTACCGTTGGTCTGACTTCTTTGGTTGCGGCAAACGGAGACACAGAGATAGCGGCTCACGTTGAGGCTGCCGATACTGTTCGCGTAATACTAAAGAACCATACAGGTTCAGCACAAAATCTTGCGAACGGCACACTTAGAGTAGGAGTATTCCAACATTAATGATTATACGCCCTTATACGCCAGATGACGGTAGAACTATAGGTCTTATGCTTGTAACTGAAGGGTTAGAGCCTGAAGAGATGGAGTTTGTTACTGGCAATACCTTCGTTGCTGAAGATTACGATGGGAGTGTAGTAGGCTTCTATACCTACAAGCTCGAAGGTGTTTTCCCTCATCTACAACATTATTGTGTTGATAAGGATGCAAGAGATGGTACTTTAGATATAGCAAGAGCCTTAATCAGAGAATTTAGACGTAGAATGAAGAGTTTGGGTTATGCAAAGGCAATAATCAATTCGCCCAAGTGCAAGAGAAAGATAGGTCGGCTTATCCAGTGGTATTTTAAAGCAGAACCGTATGGTACTGATGATGCACATAAGTTTTTTTTAGTTAATATTTAGGAGAAAGATATGGGAACCAAGGTTGAAGCTCCGCAGCCTTCGGCGGAAGAAACACAGTTACAGCAGATGCAGTTGCAACTTGCCCAGAGACAGGCTACGCAGCAGCAAGCATTAGAGCCTTTCCAACTTCAGGCAGCAGGTCTTGTGAAAGAACCTGACGGAACTCTCCGAAGACAGACCGAAGAGGAACGTGTTGCAGGGCAGACCGAACTCCAGAGGCAGCAGGAAGGTGTCCAAAGAAGCTTACTTGAACGACAACAGATGGCTCTTGCTGGAGAACTACCAGTATCCCCTGCCTTGGAAGCTCAGTTAGGCAGAGAAGGTGGACTTCTTGAGGAGCAAATTTCCAGATCAGGAAGAAGAGGTGGTACTTTAGGCACAAGACAGAGAAGCCTTTTCAAGACCAGAGCAGATCTGGTCAGAGAAGAGGCTCGTAGAGGGCAAATAACAGGTCTCACAGGCTCGTCACTGGGTTTTGCGGGATTATCCGGTCAACAGCAGGCTCAACAGTTTGGAGGTCTTCAGGGACTTGGTCAGGGCGCACAGGGAACATTAGGTCTGCTTCAGGGTGCGGCTCAACCTTTCCAGCAACAGAGAATGTTAGAGTTTCAGGCTTCACAACAGACTGCTGCTAATAGAGCAGGGTTAATTGGTGCTGGATTAGGTGCTGTTGGAACTGTTGCAGGGGCAGGTCTTGTTCCCGGTGGATTTTTAAGAAAATAAACGCCAGTGTAGGAGATAATTATGCCAAGTATAGGTGAAAGCGCAATAAGAGGATTGACTGAGGGTTTTATTGGTGGAACTCAGTTGGGTCTTCAGTTGAATGAGCAGCAGGCTAAAATAAAGGCTCGTCAAGAGGAAGCAAGGACAAAAACAGTGGCAGAGGCTCGCCAGAAGTTCGAGGATGCTCGCAAACAAGCTAAATTCGACCAAGAGATCGTTGCTGACCAGAACTTACCTGAAGCATCAAGACTCGCTTCTTCTAATAATTTAATAAATTTCCAGAATACATTTATTAATGATGAGAGCAATCAGATTCCACCCTTAACAATAATGCCACAGTTTGGTGCTGAGTATGCCAAGAAACTAGGTGCGATAGACAAAGCATTTGATAAAGGTGTTGTTACGGCTAACGGTGCAAGTAAGATGATAACTGAACTTAATCTTGAGTTCCAGAACCAATTCAAGGCATCTGGCGACCAAACCAGAGCAGACATTAAGGAAACGGATATTCAGAGGCAAACTGTTCAGGCTACTGCATTAGGTCGGTTAGACCCTAGAAAAGCAGGAATAACTCAGGAAGAGATAACCTCGGCACAAGATGTAGCTGCAAGTAGGGCTGGTCAGCTTGAGCTGGGTGAATCAGAGAAAGCCCCTACATTACCACAGCAGACTGCCTCTATAATTTCTAGACTTCGTACAGGCGAATTAACTGTTGATGGTTTATCAGAGGTAGACAGGGGTTTAGTTAACAAAGCAATAAGAACAGGTGGTATATCTCTAAGTGTTGGACCTAACGGAGAGATGCAATTTTCTCAGGGCGGTGGAGGTCTTTCAGCACCTTCAGTGACTAAAGACGAGCAAGCATTTATAACCTCACAGGACACCATTTCCGTTGTGAATGATTTGAGGGATATATTAAGTACCACTAATGTCGGTGCGGTTGGTGATTTTAGGAAGTTTATACAGGGAGCAGTGCAACAGGGAGGTGCATTAGCAGAGGCTTTGGTAGGGGCTGGAGACACCATTACCGAACAGGCAATACAAGACGGTGATGACATAAGCTCTGACCGTTGGTTTGATCCTGAATTATCCCAAAGAGATTATTTGGCAAATATATTAGCCTATAAAGTTGCTAAGACAGAAGCTCCCGGTGATAGAGTTACAGATAGGGATTTAAAGAATTTTAAAGATAGTCTCGGTTTAGGTAAGGCATTAACGGGAATAAAAGACATAGCTTCTATTCTAAACGCTGTAGAGAGAAGAACTATCAGGAGAGCTAATCAGGCCAATGTAAGACTTAAAAATAAGTTTGCGCCACTAACTACTCGTGCAGAACAAAGAAAAGTTGCTACTGGCGGTGCAACTCCAGAAGATGAAGCAAATAACTTCTTATCAGGGAATTAAATGGCTACTCTCAGAGAATTAAAAGATAATCCTAAGTTTGGAGCGTTATCTGACGAAGCTAAGTCTATCGTGTTTGATAAACTGTCCAATGAAGACCAAGGATTCATGAAGTTGTCAGTAGAAGCTCAAGGGATAGTGCGCTCTCGTCTACTCGGCCCTTCTCGTGAAGAATTACGTTCTACTACAGATTTCGAGACAGAGTTTGCGCAATTTGGTGGTGAAGTAACTCCTGCCATACCAAGGACAACCGAAGAAGAACAGGCACTTAGGGTAGGAGTAGCGGGTGCGGTAAGGCCAACATTAGAAGGTGGTTTGGCTACAGCTGGAGCGACAGCAGGTATCCCATTTGGTCCTGTTGGTGTTGTTGGAGGAGGAGGGGGAGGTTTTGCTCTTGGTAGGCAGATTGCAGATTATTTTGAAGAGATTATAGGTATCAAAGCACCAGATACACTAAAAGAAGATATATTCCAGACGGTTCACGATATAGGTGTTGGTGGAACTTTTGAGGCTGTAGGTGCTGGTGGCCCTGCTGCTGTTAAGGCTGCTCTTGCTCCACTTCGGAAGAAAATATCCGCTGCAATAGGCAAGAGTCTTCCTTCTATATCTGAGGCTGCTAAAAAAGATAAAGCTATTCAGGTTTTAAAACAAATAACAAAGACTCCAGAGGATATTGCAGCACAGGCAAATAAAGTAGCTGAAGCAAAACGATTGGAAGAAGTTTTCCCCGGAGTAAAATTTACCCTTGGTGAATTGACAGATGACCGTAATTTGATTAGACTTCAAAGGGGTCTAACTGAGAAAGGGTCAGGTTTAGGTGAACTTAGGGCTGCACAGCAAGCCGAGGCTGTTCAGGAGGCTATACAGCGCAAAGTCCGCACTGTTTTTCCTAATAAAAACGGGCTAGATGACGTTTTGAGTGAAGTGCAGAAGCAGTCAGATGAACTTGCCGATACCTTGACGAGTGCAAGTAAAGCCAGAACAAAATTAGTAGAAGAGTTAACTCCTTTAACTGATAAGCAAGCTGGTGGTAGAACTATCTCAGGTACGCTTGGTGCTGAACAGAATGTTCTAAGACGAAAAGGTGGTGACCTCTTCAAACAGGTAGGTAATCCAGAGATACCTACTGGTGACTTACTATCAGAGTTAAGAAGAGTAAAAGCTGGTTTTTTTGAATTTGGTGGTAGAGAGGCTGATTTTCCAAGTGAGGTTAATAAGCTAATTAGCGATATTACTCCTCCTCGTAAGGGAGTCGGTGAACTGTTAACTGGTCAGCCATCTCAAGCCAGACCTATTTCTTATCAGAAGTTGCGTGGATTCCAGAAGAGAGTAGGTGCTGGAGCTTCTAAGATAAAACGTAGTCAAGATGGGAAAAATTCTACAAGTGACGCTATGGATAGAGCCTTTTCAGCTATAGAAAATGATGGGTTCTCCTTATTGCCTGCCGTAGAGCAAGAGAAGCATATTATAGCAAGGAACTTCTGGAAGAATAATGTCGGTAAAAAGTTTGGAGAAGGCAGTGTCCAGAAAGTATTACGTCAGGGCAAAACTTCAGGTTCAACTAAAGTAGGTTCCGCTTCAGTGGCGGGGGAGTTTTTTGGCAAAACATCTAAAGATTTAGATGCTGCTGATGACCTTATCAGAAGTGTTGGTCCAGAAAGAGCAAGGGAAGTCATGCGTGACTTTACTGCTATGGATTTAACGGAGAATAAGGTTGTTATAGATAGGCTAACTGGGGAGGTAAAGACTGGTGGTTTGGCTAACTGGGTTCGTGACCACAAAGCAGTTCTCAAGAAATATGGGCTTTTTGAGGAATACTCTAATATAGAGATGGCACAAAGGGCTGTGGATTCTGCAAGCGACAATCTGAGTCTCTTTAATAAGAGTTCTGCCAGTAAGTTGATTAATGGTGATATTAATGTCGCTATGACCAGAGCCTATGAAGGGCAAAAAGATATTTTAGGTGCAACCAAAGACCTGATGAGCCACATGCGTGGTAACAAACCAGCCTTGGAGGGGCTGAGAACTTCTTTTGCTGATTACCTTGAAAGACAGATACTTGACCAGACCGAGGGTTTAATATCTACCCCGATCAAAACGGCAAGAGTAATAAATAAAATTGTAGATAAATTTGACCCTGCAATAAAAACTCTTTACGCAGGGCAACCAGATCGGTTGAAGCTACTAAGGGATATGAGAGGTGTTTATAGAACATTGGCTCGTGAAGGCGAATTGAGTGGAAAGGCTATAGAGGATGCTGAAACAATAATAGACAGAGTTATTTTTGCATCTGGACCTAAGTTCACAAGTAGTCTTTCAGAGCTTAACATATTTAGAAAAACACAGACGTGGCTTCGTAAATTATCACAAGACCAAATCAATAGTGTTCTTTTAAAAGCTACTTTTGACCCTAATTATGCTGAGTTAATTCAGTTACCGCGCCTTGTACCAGAAGAAAAATTTGCTTCAGCACTGAGCAGTATGCTATCTCGTCTGGGCTTGGTTTCTTTTGGAACAGAAGTAGGAGAAGCCGAAGGAGCTATAGCAGAAAGTATAGTGGATTTAACCAGACCACAGGAGACACCCTAATGCCACATATTAAGTTGAAAGTTAAAAAGAAGGAAACAAAAAAGAAAGACACTCGCAGTCCTAACCCAAACTCTAAGGTATTTAAAAAACTGAAGAAAATGACGAAAGGAAAGGGTTGATGGCTCCATTAACGGCGGTAACAGATCATTGGAATTTTCTCGGATACCTTCCCTTTATAGGTATGGTTTTAGGTAAAGATAATAATGGTAGACAGCTTATTACTCGAATAATGGAAGCGGTAATAATAGCACTTCTTGCTGGGTATATATCTGGTAAAATAACTCTTGCTGTTATGGAAGTTAGGTTGGGGGCTGTTGAGAATCAAGTAAGTAAAATCTACGACGACATATATAGACCCTCTATAGGTGAATAATGATTAAATTTATAAGTACAGAAATCCAAAGTGAGTTCAACGATACACGGCTTGACCCACGAGTGAAAATGTTAACTCTTTTGGCTTCTGGATATATCTACAATAGGTTCGGAGAACCTCTTTATGTAACATCGGTTTTCCGTCCCCAGAATCGAGAATCGGTTCATGCTTATTGGCGTGGAGTTGATTGCGATAATGATGCAGGACTTGATGTCGGGGAGAAGCAGGAATTGGCAGAATATTTGAACTGGATGTATACCTACGACCCCAAAAGACCAGAGAAGAAGGTTTGCTTGCTTCATTCGGTAGAGGGTAGAGGTGGCGATCACTTCCATATACAGATACATCCAAATACAGTTCTTAACGGAAAGGGGATAGAATGATTACAGGAATATTTGGAGCGATAGCGGGAGCTATAGGGCTTGCCAATAGCGATAAAACAGGTCTGGTAAAAAAGGCAGTCGAAGGCGTAGACAATATCAACCTCTCTGAAGAGGAACGGGCACAGTACATCCTTGAATATATCAAATCTCAGGATGACCAGAACTCTATCAGAAGTGTGATGCGTAGGATATTCGCTACGATAGTTGTGAGTTCTTGGGCAATTCTAACTCTTGGTTCTGCTATTCTTATCCCTATCAACAAGGAATGGTCAGACGCATGGAAGGAGTTGGCAACGTCTAACACTATGATGGTCGCTATGGGTTCTATAATAGCATTTTACTTCTATATACAGGCTGTAAGGGCAAAGAAATGAAGATAGCCACCATGGCGAAGATGATTAGAGGCAAGCAACCTATAGAGTGTATGGAGTAGCATAAGTGGCTGATAATACTACAATAAATTCTGGGGTCGGCGGTGACGTAATAGCCACTGACGATATAGGTGGTGTTAAACATCAACGCGTCAAGGTTCAGCATGGAGTAGATGGCAGTGCTACGGATGTTAGTTCTGCCTCCCCATTGCCAGTAACTGATATTCAGATAGCAAACCTCGTAGGCTTTGAAATACCTGCTTATGACTACATAGCCCTTACTTATGTAGCGGCAGGTAACGGTGCGGGTGAAGTGGAGACTGTAGTATATAAAACGGGTGGTAGCGGTGGTACAACCGTAGCTACTCTCACACTAGCTTATAATGCTTCAGATGAGATAAGCGCAGTAACGAAGACATAATATGTCATTTAAATTTAATTTCTTTACAGGTACGTTCGACAAGGTGATTTCCGACCATACTCTTTTATCCAATAAGGGCACGAACACCCACGCCCAAATAGATACCCATATTGCAGATACTACTGATCCACATGGAGCCACGCTTACGCAGACCACTTTAAATGTTACTGGAAATTTAGACGTAGACGGTACTGCAAACTTAGACGACACAGATATAGACGGGCAAGTTGGAATTGGGACAGCTCCTAACAGCAACAGAGACATAAACATAGACAGGAGTTCATCCAGCACCACAAATCCACAATATAGTTTTATTTCCGCTATAAGGCAAGATACTGCTACTGCAAATAATATTATAGGTATGAGTTCATCTGCTATATCTGAACATACTTCTGGAACTATTGCGACTTTAGCAGGGTACTTAGGCGGCTCTATAGTTAATAGTGATAGTGACGTTACCGTTGCACATGGATTAGTACCTACAGCAGAGGTTGCAGATGGGTTTACGCCTACTTTGGTTATTTTATCAGGAGCATCTACTCAAGTCTTAGCAAGAGATGCAACTGTACTTTTTGCCGTTAGTATTTGGGCGCAAAAGGCAACAAAGGATACAGGAACCATTACCAATGCTATATCGGGTTACTTTGAAGAACCTACATCTGGAACTAATAATTGGTCCGCTTTATTCGACGGGGATATACAGGTAGGCACAGGCAAGAAGTTATTATTAACAGGCGCATTGGGAACAAAAGGTACAGTAGGACTTAGTGCCAATTCTGGAAGTCCAGAAGGTGCAGTTACCGCTGGAATTGGGTCTTTATACTTAAGAACAGATGGTGGTGCGGGCACATCTATGTACGTCAAGGAGTCTGGCACAGGCAATACAGGTTGGGTAGGCAAATAGGAGTAGGTTATGACACCAGAACAAAAGAAAGTAATAGCTAAATTCAGAGAGCAGTATTTCGCCGAGCATGTTATCGGAGTAAATAATAGAATACCTCTTGCTGATTTTATGGTTAAAGGGCAGGCAGAGCAGGTTGCTTTCATTAAAACCTGGACGCAGGAGCGGTATCAGAAAATGATAGACTTAGAGGTGAGTTTGACTGCGCAGCAAGGCAGGGTAGCTTTTCAAAAGGAAATTGCTCGTAAGGCTCTTAGCGATTGGGAAGTCGGATAAAATAATGCTCCTACCTCTCCTACAGAATATCAACCTCACTGAGTGGATTGGTGATATATCTATATCTGACACTTGGGTAGCCCTACAGGAAACTGTTGCTTCGTGGTTGGGTTTTCAGGAGGGTTCTGGCTCATGGGTTAATATAGGTGGGGTTAGTTCGGCATGGGCTTTATCAGGGGCGGTCTCGGATTCTTGGTCTACACTACAACTGTCAAATGGTGCGTGGGTGGCCTTACAATCTGGGTCAAGCTCTTGGAGCAAAAAGGTAGGGGCTACAAGCTCTTGGACTCTTTTACAAGCCGGAGCAGGTAGCTTTGTGGCGGGTCAACCCTCTTCAGGGTCATGGGTGGGGCAGGCTGGAGCTACAGGTGGGTGGGTTGGTCAATCTTAACTCTTTTCCATGATGTAGCTCTCTAATAACCCAGCAATAACTCTCCATAAATCAATAGCATACTTATCAAGGAAAGTCGTTTGTCCCCGATGGATTTCATCATGATGAATATGGCATAGGGGTATTGTATGGTAATCAGAGCATTTAATCCCGACTCCTCCTGCTGAACTATGGTGGGGAATTGCTTCTCCTTTACAGTTTATAATAAGACAAGGTTTCCTTCTGATGTATGCCAAGTAAGACTTTGACCTTGGAGTTCTAGTCTTAAAATTCAAAATTCCTCCTTAATTATATTTTGATAGGCAAAATCGCCATAATGTTCTAAGGCAGCTTTATTGTATGCAAGGGCTGCTTCCTTTTCAGTAAGATATGAACCAATGTGAATCGCTTTTTTGTTCGGTTTTATGCGAGCATTCCATCTTCTTTGTCCGATAGGCATCCTTTTATCTAAAGTGACCCCCTTATATGCTGAGTTACAAGAAATGGATATTTTAGGTTTACTACGTTCATTCTGACTACGTGTGCACACTCTAAGATTCTTACGTCTATTGTCCAGTTTGTTATTATTGATATGATCTATTTCTTCTCCAGTACGAGGTAGCATGATTAGTCTATGCATATATAGAGTGTTCGGTTTTCCATCTGAAAACATCGGAGTTCTTTTTACATATCTATCAAAGTGCCATTTCCGCTTATTCAAGAATTCAAAATCCTCATCATCAACAATGGCAACCTTACCTTGAGTCAATATTATCTCTTTACTCATATCACTTCCCCTCCGGCTTATGTGGTCTTAAATTCTTAACTAAGAACATTCTTTTTGTGCCATTGGATTTCTCACAAATAACAGCATCGTAAGACATCCACTTTCGACCTATCTCTACTATTGTCATTAGTGAGCCTGGAATGCCTGCTATTCTACACCCCTTAACCGTGTATACTTTATCTCCTACCTTCATATATCCTCCTTCTTTGCGCATTCAGGGCAGTAGTCTTCCTGTTGTAAATCCTCCAACTGTTCTTTTGTTAGTTGCTTGAGGTCTGGTAGAGCACCGATATAGGGTATTCTTTCTTTTCTTCCGCAACCGTCACACTCTATATAATAACCATTAACGCTCATCTCAATCCTTTCAGCACATATACCACTGCATAGTCACCATCTGCCCCGTATACTCAAGCCATACCAATCTACCTATTTGCCCCTTAACTCTCCCCACGAGCCTCCTGTGGGGGTCTACAGCCGATAGAATCACACTTCCTCTATCTCTATATCAACGCATGGAGCTTGACCGTCCACTACATAGCTCTTAAACAAACCCATACTTACTATCTGGGAATCATCGTTATAGCAAATACCACTCAAGGCATCTAGTACCGCTTTTGCCAAGTTATCCAAGTCAGGCTTCTTGATATGATATTTTACTTTCTTTGGCAGGGATTTTGGTCGCTTCATCCTAAACATCAGCTCAACCCTCAAAGCCCCTTCTAATACCTCTGCTTTTTGAGCTACGGCTTGCCTTATAATCTCATTCTTCCATTCTTTAGACTTCTCAGGGTCATACGTTACTACAAAGTTACCTCTTCTGGCAAAACGAGGTCTGCCTTGAGCAATCGGATTCCCCAGAATAATAAATTCATTACTTTTCATCCCTCTCCCCCTTCTCCTTCGCTTGGTGTCTGCATATAGCATCACAGAAGCCGTTGTACTCGTCATCGTGGACGGTATCGCCACTGTTGGGACAGTCATTCATTATCTTGCTCCTTAAACCATTCATACAGAGCATCGGCAAGTGCAGTGCATAGCGAATCTCTACAAATAGGGTCAAGAATATCTGTTACAAGAATACCCTGTTCCTTAGCCCTTTCAAACATCCACCCGAAGTACTCCCACTCTTTATCTGAGGGGCTGAAGAAGTTGGGATTATCGTCCTCATCACCCCACCAATATTTTCCACACATCGGAAATACACAACTTGGAACATCTAAGCCTGAGTTCCACTTATGCCAACAATCTGTATCCCTCTTGAGCTTGTTGAAAAGATATTCTGATTTCTCGGTACTATCCATTATCTTGCTCCTTCAAGTAAGTGTACGCTGCTTCTGCAAGGGCAGGTACGGGGATGAGTAGGCTATATACTATGCAAGCCATTTCCCCTGCTGTTTCACTATCTGCGTAGAAGAAATCACCCCACCACTCCTGCTCTACAGCCCATTCCAAAAGCTCCTGCCGACCAGAGAGGGAAAAGTAATCGGGATTCAGGCTGTCTATATGTCTCCTCAAAAACACTGCTGAACCAGACTCCGCACCGCAAGCGCAAATATAATCGTCTGCTTTCTCGTCCCACTTATGCCACTCAACCCCCATCTTTTCCGCAAGGTACTTATTCTTCTGGCTGTTATCCATCGGCTTCCTTTCCGAGTGCGCGGAGAGCTTCTAAATCGTGGGCTGAGGACATATAACATATCTCGCGTAGTCTCATAGCAATGACCTTTATTGGTATGTTTTTTATTATTCTCTCGTACTCTTCGAGCCTCTTATTTGAAGTGTCGAGCTGCCTATCAAGCTCATCCGTAACCTCTTTTTGTGCCTCCCTTGCCAACCCTACCTTGAGTCTATATTTATGGAAAGTAACCTCAAGCTCGTTGATCTTCTTGTTCGCATCCCCTAATCGTTGGGTTGTAAGGGCGTGGGCCTCTGTTGCTTCTGATAATGTATCCGCAGCGTCCTTCCAACCTGATTTCAACCCCTCGTTTTCTTCTTTGAGTTTATCTTTGTCCTCACTTTGAATAACTATTAGCTTATCGAGGTCTGTTATTTTACTCTTGAGCTTGGCGTTATCGGTTCTCGCGTCTACTAACATATCAAACAATTCTGTTGATGCTATATCTTTTAACTGTTCTTTATCCATACCTTCCTCCTATCCCTGTGTGAGAGGGAAGTTATTGTTTTGTTGGCTTCGCTATCTCGTGCCGACCACATCTGTAACAGCAGTAAATATTATAACCCTCCATGTAGGGAGCTATAAATTCGTATCTATGTCCGCGCCAGAAGCATCTAAAGCGAATCCATATTTTTTTCATCTACCCCTCCATGCTCACGGTTATAGTTGGTGCTGGGAAAGTTAATCTACTATGTGGTATGGCTTTATACATCAACCAAATCTCTCCTAAAACAACAATTACTAAGGTACTTTTTAGGACTCTGCACGTTCCATCCAGTAACATAATCTATATAATCAAGCTCTCGCCTAAGATTTTCATTTTCAGTCCGCACACATTCACACTGCCACCGAAGCTCTTCATATTCTATTCTTGAAACACCTAAGTCAAACATACTCTACTATCCTCATCAGGTAGACATCTACCCTTGAAATGGTTTGAACCATTAACTGTAATATATGAATCATCCATACGAAGTATGACTATATTAAGGCTCGGATAGATTTCCTCTTCTTCATATCCCATGTCGGTAAAAACCTTAACGAGTCTCTTGTGCCTTATTTTACCCATTCTCTTTTCCTTCATATCTATCAAGCACAACCTTACACTTAGGGCATTGATAGACTTTTGCTTTTCTCGGAGTCCACTTGTGACCGCATTTAGGGCAGGTCAACTCTGGTATTTTGATTTTCATACTATTCCCCCTCAATCTTATAAGGCACTGCGTCCCTGATAGCTTCCTTAGCCTCTTTGATTGTATCAAAGCCCCTGACATGCTCTTTATTGAAGGGGTCTGTGCCAAAGTCCCATCCAGTATGGAGCATTACAATTAAACTGTTACCGATATCCCTTTCATCATCCCAAAACTCTACACGCTTCATATATTTTGGTTTAGTCAAATCCATCTCTTACCCCCTGATACAGCAAGGATAATTCCTCACTTCTTACCTATAGTATACCACATAAGTAAACCTATGTCAAGAAGTTTGTTTTTCTCAATACCTCACTAAGTTATCAAACCGTATATGCTAATCATTCTGAAATCTCCCCTCGATCCCGTTAGCCTTATTGTACTCCCTCACCCTCTCCTGATACTCTAACTCCTTAACCCTCCTCCTCCACTCCGAGTTATGGCTACCACAAGAGGGGCACTTACGTTGAACCCTGTCCGAGTGGCGAAACTGGCGCGTACAGTCGAGGCAGAGGTATAGGCGTTGGTCTTTCATTACCCCACCTTTTTTAAATTGTTATATTCTGCTTCACATTCTTTATAATATTCATCCATCTGCTTCATGGTTAATTTCTTCCAGTTCGGAAAGATTTTTTTATTTCTATAGTCGCTCCATCCAAATCTAATTCTCACATCAAGGATAACTGAATCATCCTCTTTAAATTCTGGTTGACAGGGCAAAATGAGATAAGCATTGTTTTTACGACCTACTTTTGACCACCTACCATAAAAGGCAAATTGCTTATCTGTCCATTTCCATTCCGGTCTTACCTTTGTTCTTTCTCGGCTATATACATTCAAACCTACATTTTCCCACCAACAAAGACTTCCATCTTCGATACTTTCAAGCAGATATTTTACATATCCTCTACTGACTATCTCAATATCAATTATCCAAGACACATACCATTTAGATGCCCTTGCACAACTAAGAGAAACTAAATCACCTATTCGAGCTTTATCGCCATCATAACTATGAGCACCAACCCAATCTTTTTGATTTACTGTTGGGAATGCTAATAATTCACTAAGTATAGAAAATCTTGCTTCACTCTTACTCATATTCCAACCTCCTCCATTCTGTGCTTTCTATCCTTCCCTTCGTCTTCTCTCCATATCTTTATTGCTTCGTGGTTAGGCTCAAATAAACCACAACTTCCCTCGCTATTATTATTAGCGGTTACTGGTAGTCTGGTCTGTCTTGGCTTATCACTCGTATCTTTCCTTGAATCTCCAGAAACAAGAGAACCGTAGTAGTTATGTGACCTCATACTGCAATAAGAACTCTGACTAAAGCCTTTCACTATTTCTATAAGGTGAAACATTGCACAGTTTCCACATCGCTTAGAATCACTCATTACGCATTCCTCCTTGCCATATATTCATCTTTTCTCTTCCGAGCCTCGGCTTCTCTCTTGTCGCGGTCTATACGATCTAACTCACTCTGGGTCATCTCTTCGGGTTCAACTGTTTCACCTTCAATCCACTCTCGCCAAAAGTCTTTCTCTAAGAACCTTATGGGATTTCTAACGAAACCATCTTTCACCTCACTTGATTCTGAATAGTTCTTAGTTGCTCGTAGTAGTGATTGAAAATCTGGCTCTTCAATTTTTTTATTTATATATTCAAGACAGTCAGGTTTACCAACCTTCTTACCTTTTCTCTTTGGGTATAGACTCCAGAACTTTTCAGATAAACGTATATATAAGTCTTCTTTTAATTCTTTATTATTCTTTTCATTCTTGTTAGCTGCCCCTTCTTTGCCCTTGCTTTGCCCCTTCTTTGCCCCCTTCCTGCCCTTAGGTTTGCCCTTCTCTACTTCGACATTCTGGTAACTATCCCAATTTGTTATAGTAATTAGCCTTCCTGTCTTTGCCCCTTTGTCTGCCAGAAACTCCCACTTTTCGAGTTTTTTAAGTGCAGTGCGGATCATTTTTACAGAAACACCTTTTGCACAAGCCTTTTGTAAGCTATCTAAAGAGGTGACAAATTGACCTGCTTTGCACTCGAACACTTGCTTGTTCCATTCCCACTTTCTCGGCGCATGGTTGGCAAGCATAAGA
>JAZFSJ010000377.1:0-3648 GCA_036446115.1 Thermodesulfobacteriota bacterium
TGACCCAAAATGTTTGTAAGTCTTTGATCTACTAAGATTTTGCAAGCAAACGGCACAAATAAATATGTTTTTTTAAAACAAGTACTTATGCGAAATCAGGTCATTTAAGTCCATAGGTTAAAGTAAGAATTAAAAGGATGCTCAAATACATTTTATTTGGGCAACAGCTGGTGAATAACTAAACAGCAGATTTAAGCGGTAAGCCCAGACTTATTAAGGAACTCTGGAATTTATAGGAGGAGGTACCATGACAGAAAAATGTGTTGTCTGCGATCAGACTACAAACTACCCCATAGAGTTAAACGAAAAACTCTATTGTTCATCTACCTGCATCAGCAACTATCGTGAGGAGGTGGGAGAACACCAGTTTGAAAAGGACTCCCTCGCAACCTTCGATAAGAAGAGGGAGACGGGTTGGATCCCTGAGAGGGCACTCATGTATATTAATATGTGCCAGCGCTGCAGTAAAAAGATGAAGGAGATGTGTAAAGGAAATCAGTATATCAGCGGTATGAATCGTGAACACTTGAGGGAGACGGAGACGGTGCCCTGGTGCTGTCATGCACGGTTTAACTTAAGTTCTTCCTTATCTGATGGAACGGTCTCACTGGAGACTGCCAGGAAGATTCAGGCAATGGCGGAGGAGATAGTGAAAAATCCCAAGAAGTGTGAAGAAACCGTTGGCCCTGAGACGTTGCGTAAAAAGATGGCGAAGCCCGGGGGACTTAAAGGGGTTACCACCACCATTATAGACATCGCCGCTGCCGAGATGGCCAAGAACCCTGACTATAAGCCCATGGAGGATAAGACACCCAAGGAGCAGGGAGAGATTATGATTCACTATGCCGCCTGCCTTGAGTGTGATCCTGTCTTTGGTGCCGAATGTGAGGAGCAGGCGGTGGAAAAGGAGTTGAACAAGTGTTTAGATGAGGTAGGTAAAATGACTAAAGAGCGCTGGTGCGAGCATACCTTACATGCCCTTTCTGCCCTGCTGCTCAATAAGAATATGACCCATGAGAAACTTCAAAAAATTGTAGACTCCGCTGAGCAGATAATTAAAGAAAAGGGCGATCCGGGAATCAACACCCGCCATCTTTTCATTGCTTTGGGAAGGGCGGTAGCATGAAAAAGAAATGGCATGAATTTTAAGTTGGTAAAGGAGGTCAAATGAAATGGGAAAAAGATGCAAGAGAGCTTGTTGAGAGTATTCCTGTCCATGATATAATAAAGAATTTGATTATCATCTGGGCCGAGAAGTTGGCACGTAAAAACAAAAACGATGCGGTGAGCATGAAGGAAATGCAACAGACAAGGGACGATTATTTTGAGTGGTTTGGTCCTGAAAAGATCGCTAAAATTCAACAAGCCCGGGAGGGGGGGCGATCAGACGACGACCTTGACCCTCAGACCGCCCTTAACAAAGCCCCGGCCCTATACACCATAGAGCTCTGTCACTCCCGTTTCTTTGGTTGTGACAGGGATCTGATCAATGTGAGAGAACTGGGTCCGAAAATTAAGCAGAAGATGGAAGAGCTGAAAATTACCGAGATCCTGGCGGACAAGGCCTGTGAAGTGCTCATGCCCCACAGCACCTTTACCATCTCCATCTCCGGCTGCTCAAATATCTGTACCGCAGCCGAGTCCAAGGAGGTGGGAATACACGGTGCGGGCAGACCCAAGATTACCGATAAGGAGTGCAGCCAGTGTGAGAGCTGCGTGAAGACTTGTCTTGACAGGATTATTACCATAAAAGACGACAGACCGGTGATTAACGAAGATTACTGTAAGGTCTGCGGCGACTGCATCAGGGTGTGCCCGACGGGGACGCTTGCGGCAGCCGAAATGGGGTGCCGCATCATGGTGGGCGGCACATTCGGCCGTTTTGCCCAATACGGAAAGGAACTCTATAAGATAACCGACATGAACAAGATAGATCCCATTCTAGAGGCCTGTGTGGATCTTATTAAAAAGGAATGGGATGAAGACCATGAGGACCACTTCAGTTTTGTGATAAACCGGACGGGGATCTCACCCATATTTGAACATCTAAGGAATGTGGGGAAGTTATAGCGGTTCAAGAGATTTAAAAAGGGTTAAGTGAATGGATAAGTTGGGAGATGGATATTATTTTATGTTTGAGATAGGGTGGTTTATGGACCTCTTAATCCCCACCATTGTGAGGATTAAGGATGGCAGTATCTGTTTAGTAGGAAGCAAGTCCCATGAGGCAAAGGATATCAAGCCCTGCTGTATCCCTGCGGGGGGTGCTAAGGAATGTAAAAAGTTGTCTTTTGATGATCCCGTCATCAAGGCATTTAAAAGCATTGATTCTTTGATGATGATAAATAACCCTGAAGATTTAGAGGGGGAACTTACCATAGCCCTTGAGAATAAGGAAATGAGAGATAAATACCTCAATTCAAAGGCAAAGAAGCAGAGAGAGGCGATAATTGAAAGGGTAGTTAATGATTATGAGGTTCTATCCACTATGAAAGGGGGATAATGATAGAAACCTTTACATTATAACACTATTTAAAAAGGGGGTTTGTGATGAAAAGAAATAGCTTGATCACGATAATAGTGCTTTTCATAGGATTGTTTTTCCTGGCGACCCTAAGCTTTGCCGCTGAAGAAAAAACAGAAGAGATAAAAGTAATCAATAAAATTGTTACTGTCGGGGGTTATGAAGGGGCACAACCGAGCACACTTAATTCCGGGCCTGGCACTACGGTGATCTGGGTAAACCACGACAGACAACCCGTAGAGATACTCTTCCTTGATAAAAAGGTTGTGCTTGCCTGTGGTTCCCCCGTAAACTTTTTTGTGGGTAAAGATGGGGCTTATGAATCCGGAAAGATTCCTTTTGGCGGCACCGCCAGCCTTTGTTTTATAGAAAAGGGAAAGTATGAGTATACGGTAAAATCTTCTAGAACGTTCTACCCATTAGGAGAAGACAAGAAACATCGGGGGATCATTTGGATAAAATGACCTTGGTTAACAAGTACTCAAATTAAAAGTGAGGCACTAACGGTTTGATGAATTTATAGGTATGAGGGTGTGTATGAAAAAGACTTTAGAAATTAAAGGGATGACTTGTGGGAATTGTGTAAAAAGAGTAAATAAAATAATAAGTGGTTTTGATAGTGTGTCTGACGTCTTGGTGGATATTCAAAGGATGGAGGCTACCTTCGAATGCGATCCGAACCAGATTGATATAGGCGGTATTGTTAACGCAATCAACGATTTTGGTTTTACCGCTTTAGAAAAAGAATAGGAGGAGATACCATGGAACAAACAGTGACCATTCCGGTCTACGGCATGTCGTGTGAACATTGTGTAAAGGCAGTGAGTAATGCCCTTAATGCCCTGAAAGGGGTGAAGAAAGTTGAGGTTTCCCTCGAAGGTAAGAATGCTCAGGTAGCGTATGATGAAGAGCTTATGGGTTTAAACGAGTTGGAATCTACTATTATTGAAGAAGGCTACCAGGTTAAAGAGGGATAAGGGGTACAACTGGGCACCCACTGTACTGGAGTAACATGGTGTGAGGAAGTAGTATGGGAATAAGACAGGTAGATTTAACGGTTGGGGGTATGACTTGTGCGGCATGCTCTTCTCGGGTTGAGAGGGGCTTGAAGAAAATAGAAGGCG
>JAZFSJ010000378.1:0-3953 GCA_036446115.1 Thermodesulfobacteriota bacterium
GGTCATCGAGTCTGACCCTGCGTGCAAAGTCATAGAGACCGCCAGAGATGGCGTACAGGCTTTGAAGGCTGTGGAAGAACTGAGGCCCGATGTAGTCACCATGGATATTGAACTTCCAGAGATAGACGGCCTTACTTGTATTGCTTATATCATGGAGGAGTTTCCAACACCCATCGTGGCTGTTACCGGCTTTAGCAGATTTTTGGGGGAGCAGACACTAAAGGCCTTGGAGTATGGTGCAGTAGGTTTTGTAAGTAAGCCCAAGGGGCCGATCGCGCAGTCTATTAGAAAAATAAAACAGGAACTCCTATCAGAGATAAAGCTCGCCTCCCAGGTGGATGTGAGAAAACTCACGCCGGTTCTTATTAAAGAAACGAAAGAGGAGACTGCAAAGAGGATACCTAAGGGGATAAATAAAATAGTGGCCATAGCCAGCTCCTCCGGTGGACCCAGGGCCTTAAGCCAGATAATACCAGAGCTGCCAGCGGATCTGCCAGCAGGGGTGGTGGTGGTTCAGCATATGCCTGCTGAATTCATTTCCTCCTTTGCTGAAAGGCTTAATTGTGGATCGAAGTTGGATGTGAAGGTGGCAGATGACTTAGAGCCCATCCAGCAAGGAAAGGTCATGATTGCGCCGGCAGGCTTTCACTGTAAGATTGAGTCAGAAGCAAACGAAGGAGAATCAATTAAATTGGTTCCTCTTCCAAGAGAAAAAAATCTACCTTTGTCCCCGGCTAATGAACCTATGATTTCCTTAGCACCCATCTATGGACTAAATGCAATCGGGGTGGTGTTAACAGGCATGGGGAATGATGGGACAGAAGGTTTGCGAGCTATCAAGAGATATGGTGGTTACACAATCGCAGAGGATGAATCTACCTGCATTGTCTATGGCATGCCCAAGGAAGCCATCAAGGCAGGGGTGGTTGATAAAGTTGTTCCATTACCACAAATAGCAGATGAAATCATAAGAAGAGTCAGAGGATAAAGCAGAGGTTAGCAATGAAGATACCAGAACATGAGCAGCTGTTCCTGAGTGAGGCGGAGGAGATCCTAAACGCATCGAATAAAGTTTTGGTCAACCTTGAGAAAGAACCTACGAATATCGCTTTGCTCAATGAGCTATTTCGCCACAGCCACACCCTAAAGAGCATGGCCCAGAGTATGGGATTTAAGGGGATTGCCAAACTTACCCATTCTATGGAGGCTACCCTGACATTGTTGAGGAGCGGAGAGTTGAAGGCAGAAAAGGATACAGTGGACTTACTATTCAATTCTCTGGACGCCTTGGGCGATTTAGTAGAACAGGTAAGAAAGGGGAAGGCAAAGAAGGTGGAGGTTTCTCCCTTGGTAGAGAGATTCGAAGAGCTTACCTCCGATGTTCCCAAAGAAGAGAGAAAACCTCTACCGGATGATATTGACCGCCGCCAAAGAAAGGAGAAGCACATTGAAGCCAAGACCGTGCGAGTTCACTTGAGCCAGCTTGATAGTCTCATGGATATAGCAGGGGAATTAGCTATTAATAGAATCAGGCTCGCCCAGATAGCTCAAACAATAGAGAATATTCCCCTGGAAGAGACCGTGGCACAGATGTCCAGACTCACTTCTCAGCTCCAGGACCAGATAATGCAGGTCAGACTCGTGCCCTTAGACTATATCTTTACTCCTTATGCCAGGATGGTGAGGGACATGGCAGTAGACCAGAATAAGGAGGTGGATTTACTCATTGAGGGCAGCGACATCGGTCTCGATCGGAGCATACAGGATGAGATAAACGAGCCCTTGGTTCATCTTTTAAAAAATGCAGTCACTCATGGGATTGAGGGGCCTGAGGAGAGGGAGAGGCTAAAAAAACCCAAGAGGGGCAAGATACACCTCGCTGCCAGAAGAGAGAGGAATTCTGTAGTCATAGAGCTCTCCGACGATGGCCGGGGTATAGATATTGAGGAAATAAAAGAGGTGGCTATAGAAAGAGGTATTATCACCAAAGAAGAGCTCTCAGCCCTCACCCCAAAAGAAGTAGTAATGCTTATTACCTACCCTGGGTATACCAGGACCAAAAAGGTTACCGAGGCAGCAGGCAGGGGCATGGGGTCGAACGCATCGAGGGTCAAGGTGGAATCGTTTGGAGGTACATTGAATATAGATACCAGGCCAAATGAGGGCACCACCTTCTCTATTAAACTGCCTCTGACCATGGCCATAGTCCAGGCCATGCTGGTGGGCATTGCGGATGAGACGTATTGTATTCCATTATCCTATATAGCCGAGACGATAAAGGTTTCGCCCCAAGAGATTAAGACCATGGAGCACCACGAGATAATTTCTTATAGAGACTCCGTGCTTCCATTAATCAGCCTGAGCGAGAAACTTAGCTTTCAATCTCCCAGCATCGAGTCTCAAGCTTCAGAGATAGAACGCAGAATCCCTACAGTCCCAATAGTCGTGGTGGAAGTAGGGCCAAGGAAGTCAGGCCTGGTAGTAGATAGTCTTTTAGGACAACAGGAGGTGGTGATAAAGCCCTTGACCGGGATCTTGAAGGAAATCAAAGGTGCCTCTGGTGCTACTATCCTGGGCACCGGAAAGGTAGCGCTTATTGTGGATGTACCATCGTTACTGTAGAAAAAGGTGATCCTATGGCCGAGATAGAATTATTTGATCAGATCCGATTAGATGCGTTGAAAGAGATTAGCTCAATAGCTATTGGTAATGCGGCCACAAGTCTATCAGCTATGTTGGGCAAAAAGGTGAACATCACTGTACCCAACATTATGGTAGAGGCCTTAGGAAAGGTTCCGCAGCTCTTAGGAAGACGGGAGAACATTGTCACTGTGGTGTATTTGTCGGTCAGCGGCCAAGTCTCGGGAAGCATCCTTCTGGTACTTTCCTCTTCCGAATCTCTAAGGTTAGTCAATGTTCTGACCGGCAAGACGGTGACTCAAATCGAGAGCCTGGATGAGATGGGGCTATCAGCTCTAAAAGAGGTGGGAAATATCATAACGGGGTCGTATCTCCGTGTGCTGGCCAACGAGCTAAAAATGGACATTACACATTCTATCCCTGGACTTGCTTGTGATATGTTCGGAGCTGTTTTGGACGAAATCCTGGCTCGCCTGTCTTTTGAGACAGAAGAAGTGATAATCATGGAAAGTGAATTTATCGTGAGAAAGGAGCTATATCGAAGCCATCTTATCTTCATCCTGGCACCAAAGACTGCGAACGCTATAATCAAGGCATTAGGCGGGTGGGAGAAGTAAGGCTAGCGCAGGAAAGGAGCGCCCATGCCAGACATAACTGATAACCAAGAATTAATGGACGCCTTTTACCAAGAGGCGCAAGCCCTGATAGATGAGATGAGAAAAGACGTATCCACTTTGGGTGAAGCACGAGTTCCAACTATTCCCCATCGTCTCTTCCGGTACGCGCACACTCTTAAGACTTCTTCAGGGATTGTTGCTTTTGATGACCTGCACGAAGTGGTTCAAGCCCTAGCAAAGACTTTCAAAGCAGCAGAGGATGAAAAATTTAGCATTAATGCTGATGCTATCGCCTTACTTTCCGATAGCATTGAGGTATGTCAGAAACTGTTAAATAAGGAAGAAGTCGTTGGTTATAAAGAGTTCTTGGCGCGGTTGAACAACTTTCCCGAGCCTTGAGAGGGTAGATAAGTGGACGATAAACCTATCAAAATTTTGTTAATTGAGGACAGCCTCTTCTCTATCCGGCATATACAGAATATGTTGGCTGAAGCAAAGGGCGGCCAGTTGGATGTGGAATTAAAGTGCGCGGACAGGCTCTCGGTGGGGCTGGAGCACCTTGCCGAGAACGGGGTCGACGTTGTCTTGTTGGATCTCACACTGCCGGATTCCCATGAGCTGGACACATTCACGAAGGCATACGCCCAAGCAGATGGAGTGCCCATTGTGGTAATGTCTGGAATCGAAGATGAAACG
>JAZFSJ010000379.1:0-2067 GCA_036446115.1 Thermodesulfobacteriota bacterium
TGCTGGCAAAGCATGTGCTTAACGCGGCGGTAAACCCTATGGTGTACATCACTAATGGTGAGCTGGAAGGCATCACGGCGGGAGAGAGCGTGACCTTTGAGGCCCATGTGACAGGAGGTGGTGTACCGGCATATACCTATGAGTGGTCTGTTAAAAAAGAAGGAACAACCGAATGGTTGTCCATGGGGGGAAACAGCTCTACCTGGACCTGGAATCCTGTAAGTGGAGATGAAGGGACTTACGCCATTCGATGCAGGGTGACTGATGTTCAAATCCATACTGGAGAAGTGATCTGGGAGGATTTTATAGTTTCACCGACTTAAAAAAAGATATCGTAAATGCCATTCACAACACAACATGTCCCAGATTGAGGTGCTTGTGTAAAGACGCCATAGGAAGGATATTTTCCATTTTCGTTTTAGCCCCTCAGTAGAAATACTGGGGGGCTATTTTTTTGAAGTTTTCCTAGCATACCTCAATTAAATATCCCATGCCTACATATTGTGTCTCGATTTATCTCCAAAAACTTCACACTACTACCATCAAGGACACCTTTCAGAAAGCCGAAATTATCAAATTTACTAGTTGTATGTGACACTAAGAGATTATCAACCCTCCAATAAATATTGGGGAGTTTTTATTTGACAACATCCTATTTCTATGCTCTAAGTAAAGTGTCAGTATGATATTAATCCTAGGTATATAGGAGAGATAAATCTATGGGAACGATAACCCCACTTTTTCAGGTATAGTTCTGAGAATGTGGGGTTTATTTATTGAACGTTTGATTTAGAAAGGAGGGAAAATGAAAAAGAAAAAAGTTTTCAAGTATGCAGGGTTCTGTTTCATGTTGTTGTTACTCATGGTTCCTAAAGTCAGTGCAGGGTGGGAGGATATGGAAGTGCTTAAGTATTATTTCGAGATTGATACCGGTCCTCGCTATCAGTGGCCTCCTTCTATCGCATACAACCCCATTGATAATGAATTCATAGGATTCTGGCGCACGGAAGGGAAAATTAGAGACGATTGCGAGGAAGGTGATGACTATGAGTGTACTCATAACTTCCATAGCATCGACGGCCGAAGGATCTCTCCGGACGGTGAACTTCTGGGAGATCCCATTCAATTGGTTCCGCCTGATGAGAATGAGAAGAATCGTCCCAGTCTTGCTCATAACATATTTACCAATGAGTACCTAATAGCCACTCCCACACTCGCATCCCCTGCCCCCTATGAAGTATACATCTCCATAATAGACAATCTCGGAAACATTAAGTACGGGCCTGAACCCATATATGAAGGTGGTAAGACAACTGTGTTGCTTCCACAAGTTTTCTTCAATACTAAAAGACGAGAATACCTGGTACTGTACGATGACAGGAACATTTTCAACTCGTACCTGAATAACGTGGGATTTTTTCTGGATGAGAACGCTCATATCACCAAAGGGCCATTCGAAATTGGCAATCAAGTGGGGGATATGTATGCCCAACGTCTTTCCTATAACTGGAAAGATGATACCTATCTAGTTGCCTGGGAAGACTTCAGGCATGTGGCTGGTGACTGGACAGCAAACTGTGATATATACGGAGCGTTGTTAGATGCTGGTGGAGGTATAGTTACTGAAGTCCCCATAATGGATGACGCCGGCATGGAAGACGAGGGGGATCAGAGAGTTCCGGTCCCTTGCTACAATCCTGACAGAAATGAGTTTCTTGTTGTCTTCAAAGATAGAAAACCATCACTCGATGAGGAAGGTATAGTTGGAGCAGGTATAGTTGGAAGGATTATTAATGCGGATGGAATTCCTCAAGGACCAGTTTTTGTTATTATCGATGAACCCAGGATTCAACATTGGCCTGAACTGCAATACATCGAAGAGGAGAAAAAGTATTTTATGATATGGAATGATTTCAGAAACGATGGTGAACCTCCTGGAACTCGTTTTTATCAGTCGACCGACATGGACGTGTACGCCAGGTGGTTGGATCCGTCTGGTCAACCAGTAGGGGATGAGATTTTAATTGCCGATGCAGTGGAGTGGCAAATGACTCCGTTAATGGCTTA
>JAZFSJ010000380.1:0-8405 GCA_036446115.1 Thermodesulfobacteriota bacterium
TCATACGCCACCTGAGGATTCGCCTGAACACCTTCACCTACCCAAATGGGAATTTCAGCCCCTGCTGGTTGACCATCCGGTTCAAACCATCTGGCGTAAATGTCCGTATCATCGGCAAGATAAAAAGTCATTCCAGGTTCAAGAGCTGTATCGTTTCGATAATCAACCCACGCAACAAAATACTTTTGCTCAGACTCGACATATACTGCAGAGGGAGAGTTTTGAGGCTTTACTTCATCAGCCATAACGAAAGGATCTCCTTTTGGAGTCCCATCTGCATTAATAATTCTTCCCACTAAACCTCCCCAATATTCGAGAGAGGGCTGACTATCAACACCAAAAGAAACTAAAAATTCGTTGTTGTCTGGATTGTATACTACATTCTCATTCTTCTGATCCCCCTCATCAGGGGTCCCAAAGTCGACTAAGATGGGGAGATCATCAATCATGGTTTTACTAGAAGCATCTATCAGCGCTCCGTACTGTTCAGCGTTTTCCATAACGGTTTCGACGTTCCTGAAATCTTCCCAAGAGAGGAGGTAAGTATTATCGTTCGAGCTCCAGGCACCCTGGGGGTTGTACTGCTCTCCTTGTGTAGAACCCACTAACACTGGTCCCCAAGTCAAATTACCATCCTCATCAATAGTTAAAGCGCTGACATCTACAGTGTCGCTATAAGTGTATTGGTCATTGGACAGATACAAGTATTCTCGTTCCACAGGATTGAAAAGGATACTTGGGTGGCTGTTATTGTCTCTTTCGACAAGGAGAGAAGGTCCGGCCAGAATTGCGCCATCATTGCCTAATCTGGAAAACAGTGGTTGCAGTTCCTCATACCCTGGTCCTGGTCCCAGATTGAAAACTACCCCGTATTCGTTTCTAAACTTGTTATAAGCGGGCTTGGGCATAAACTTCACCTCAGAAGAAGAAGTCGGTGCACTCAGTACAATTCGATCTCCCAAGAGTGTACCGTCTAGCGAAACCCTCTGACCATTGATCTCGTACCAGCTCTTGTTACATTCATCACCTGGACAGCCCTCTGCCAGTTTCCCGCTTGTCCGCCACATGACTAGAAATTCACCATCGGTGGAGTTGTATGAGACGGAGGGTGGCCATTGGTGGCGAGGTGAGGTATCTATTTCTATAGCTGGAACAAGCATTTCCATGCCATCATCCCACTCAGCACAGATGCCGGGTACCGTGAGTAACAACAATGTAAAGAAAAACCCTGCATAGCGAAAAACTTCCTTCTTTTCCATTTTGCTCCTCCTTTATTAAATTAGGTTAATAAAAAATCCCACCTTCTCAAAGTCTCCAACTGAGATAAAGTGGGATTATGTCTGATGTTGGTTTCACCAAAATCTCCTCAATTAAGAGTTTAGTGATGCTTCACTGAAATCAAATCATAGAATGTCCATTGTTGCAAGGGAAAACTCCAACAAAAATCAGTAATATTAACTAAAATCAAAACTTGACTTTATCTGGATATAATAATAGGTTTTTCAGTTAGGTAGGGATTTCTCAAATTTTCCTCTGTAGCTTGAATAGTTTTATCAATTCACCATTACTCTAGCAGATAATTCCATTCGGATTGCTGTAACGGCTTGTCCCTATCTCATTAAGCTACTCTTGTAAAACCCTTTTTTAAATATTAAAAACTCGACTCCAAAGAAGTCGTCACCAAAGAAGAAAAGAGCAGGGTCACATTTTAACGGCTTGTTGCCCAAATCCCTTTTCGCTTGTCTGAAAACGTTTTTTGATAAATCTAAGGCTTGCTCCAGGCGATTTCAAAACTCGCCTCTTGGGTTCAAACAGTTGAAATCGCTTATCTTCCTCTTCGCCAAGATTTATTAGCACAAAACGTTTTAAAGACCGCTCAAAGTAATTTTTGTTTGGGCAACAGCCCGTTAATTGTTAAGGAAAATCATGATGAACGACTGGAAGAGGGGAGAGGAGAACCTTAAAGAGCTGCTGAATGAGAGGGATAAGATTGATGAGCTCATGCGGGATAAATTCAGTGAAGAACTGACTATTATGTTCACGGACATTGAAGGTTCTACCACCTACTTTGAATCCCGGGGAGACATCAACGGTATTAGTATGGTCTTTAGACACAATGAACTGCTTTTCCCAGTCATTGAGCATCACCAAGGCACCGTCATTAAGACCATCGGCGATTCCATCATGGCTTCTTTCCCGGATGCGGTTAAAGGTGTGAGATCAGCAATCGAGATGCAAAAGACCCTTTCTGACTATAATGCTACACATCCTAAGCAGGATCAGATTCGAATAAGAATCGGGTTGAATGCAGGAAGGGGAATTGTGCAGCAGCAGGATGTTTTTGGGGATCTTGTCAATGTGGCTGCGAGAATTGAGTCGCTGGCTAAGCCGAGACAGATCCTGGTCTCTCAAAGTGTCTATGAGATAGTAAGGCAGACTGATGATATTATCTGCAGATATTTTGAGTGCACTAATGTAAAAGGGAAAGAAGGGGCCGTTGAACTCTACCGGGTTATTTGGGACGAGGAAGAAATCACATTGGGATCTAAGAGGTCTGCTGCTCAGTCTGTGGAACAGGGAAGAGAAAGAAAGGTATTTTCCCTCGATATTTCCCGTGAAGATAATAAGCTCAAATACATTGCCTTTGAAAAAATGGGGGTAGAGGAGAGAACTATCAGGCCTTACGAGGAGAAGAACATATCACTTCCGGCAGTAGAAAAGGAAAGGAAAAGGATTGTAAGCCTTCTTAACGAAAGCAGTAAGGGAGGACGTGTTAACAAAGAGATTCTTTCCAGTCTTCGTAGTGCGGGGCAAATGCTCTACGAGGAGATCTTAACCTCCAGCGTCAAAGAGGAGTTGACCCGGACGAAAGTTCAGGATCTTATCATCAATATCGATGGTGGATTAGTGCAGATTCCCTGGGAGTTACTGTATGATGGAAAGGAGTTTTTCTGCCAGAAATTTAATATAGGAAGGATTGTAAAGACCAAACAGAAGATTGCCTCGCTCATTGAGAGAAGCCTGGCAAATCCGCTTAAGATACTTATCCTCTGTAACCCTGGTGGAGACCTCAAAGATTCTTATCAGGAAGGGGTTGCGATTCGGGATGAGATGGATAAACATCCGGGGCTGATTAGTGCCACCCTGAAAAGTGACAAGGTGAAGAGTGTATATCTTCAGGAGCGCATCAGATACTTTGACATTTTACACTATGCGGGACACGCAGACTATGATTTCGCAAACCCTTCTCGCAGTGGTTGGCTTCTTAAGGATGGGAAGTTTACCTCCACTGACATCACCAGGATGATTGGTGTAAACCCCCTCCCTGCCCTGGTTTTTTCAAATGCCTGCCACTCCGGTCGGACAGAAGAATGGAGTATCGTGGAAGGTTATGGTGAGAGAATATTCAGTCTGGCTAATGCCTTCCTTCTTGCGGGAGTCCAGCACTATGTAGGAACTTTCTGGGAAATTATGGGTGAGCCCAGTTCAAGGTTTGCCCTGGCCTTCTATCGTTTTGTGATAGAGGGGCTACCTGTCGGAGAGTGTATACGCAAATCACGTCTTGAGCTTATTAAGCAGTATGGTGAGGATACTATTGTATGGGCGAGCTACCTGCTCTACGGTGATCCCTCTTATCGTTACTTCCAGCCAGAAAGAGAGGAGAAAATAATAGATAAGGATGTAAAAGATACAATGTGTCCCCCCTCTGTCAAAGAGGTCGCACATGGACCTGTTACCTTAAAAGAAGAAACACCGCGCCTGAGAAAAGTAATCTCTTTAGGTATAGGAGCTCTCCTGCTTATTGTCCTTACCTTGGGGATAATAGTAGGGAAAGACAAAATAGGAAGAAGGGGGGTAGAAGGTGATGCCTACCAGCTTGCCTATCAACGGCTTAAGGAAGGGAGGATAGAGGAGGCGCGTAAAAGTTTTAGCCAGATAAAATCAGAAGATGTCTTGCACTTTGAGGGGCTGGCGGCAGTTTATTTTAGGACTGGAAATTATGAACAGTCTTTACTCATGTGCGAGCAGGCAATAAAAGCTGACCAGGGGAATCTCTATAGCCGTGTTATTATGGGAAATATCCTTATGAATCAGGGTAAGGTTGGTGAAGCATCTACAGAGTATGAGAGGGCAACCCAATTAACAAAAGGAACTGATTGGCAGCGGGCAGAGGCATACAACCGGCTGGGAAGGATCTACGCGGCACAGCATAGAGTGAAAGATGCGACGTCCCTGTATACTAAGGCAGCTCTTTTCAGTCCCGATTCACCAGAGATATATTCCAACCTGGGGGTGCTTGCTGAAAAGGAAGGGAACCTAACTGAGGCTGTCTCGCTGTATCAAAAGGCACTTGAGGCTAAACCTCAGGATCCTATAGCAATGGTGCTGCTTGAAGAGGCCCTAAATAAAAAGAGATTAGTGGAGGACAAAGAAAAAAGCCAACGAATAGATGCCCTGGTGGCAGAACTTATAAAAGATTATCAGAAGAAAAAGGAAACAGTCTCAGGCGCAGAAGAGGATGAGTGGATCTCAAAGCCTCTTACCCTTTCTTTCCTCAACTTTAAGCAAAAGGGAATTCCCTCCATCCGGGATGGGGAGGATGAATACCTCCTGTTAAAACTCACCTCAAAGTTGCAGGAAGAGGGGAACATTCGTATCGTAGAAAGAGCTCTGTTAGATAAGCTCCTTGAGGAGCTTAAGTTAAGCTCTTCTGATCTGGCAGATCCTGCACTGGCCCTTAGGGTGGGGAGGATAGCTGCCGCCAGACTCATTGCCAATGGTTCGATCAATCGCTATGGGAAAGATGTGCAGGTGAGCCTACGCTTAATAGAGACCGAGACAACGGCCGTTAAGGTGACAGTAATGGAAAGTGCCGAAAAGGAAACAGGTATTGATGCACTGGCTGAAGAGGTAGCCCGGCGCGTCATAGAAAAACTGAAAGTTCAATATCCTTTAAGAGGGAAAGTTATTTCTCTTGAAAGTGAAGAACTTATGCTGAATATTGGAGCCGACCAGGGAGTAACATCAGGGATTACCATGAAGGTATTGGCAGAAGTGAAGCCCGTTCAGTTGGAAGGGAGGTTAATTGTTCCTAAAGGTAGAGAAGTGGGTAAAATAGAAATCACCTCGGTTGAGTCGAGCCTCGCGTACGCTAAAATCCTTGAAAAGGATGGCGATATTCAGGTAGGATTCAAAGTGGAAGAACTTACAGGTGTGAGTAGACAGGGGACTTATTGATTTTGGATTTTGAACCACGAAGCACGAAGAGTCATGAAAGAAAATTGATAAACCTTAAATTAGTCCATGGTAAACAGTCAACTATCCATAGTTTATAGGAAAAAACAGGGGAAGTGAAATTATTAATAAGAGTATTTAATGACCCTGAATACTGTCCCCTGAACCCTGTATTGTAACAATTGGCAACTAAAAGTAAATCTACCATCTTTATGAAAAAAACACTATATCCCATTCCCATCTTGTTCTTTCTTATTTCTTTCCAGGGCATTACTCATTCCCAGATTATTACCGACGTCAAGATCAACTCCTCTCCCAATCCGGTAGGGTCCGGTGCGAGGGCTACCGGCATGGGTGGTGCCTTCATTGCCATAGCAGATGATGCAACTGCTGCCTCCTGGAATCCCGGGGGTTTGATGCAGTTAGAGACACCGGAGTTTTCTATGGTAGGTGCCTGCGATATTTCAAGGGATGACTTCGATTCCAATCGCCATCCAGAGAGTTCCAGCATGAATGAAATCACCCGTTATGATTTAAACTACTTGAGTGTTGCCTATCCCTTCCAGATTGCCTCTAAGAATATGATCGTTTCCTTAAACTACCAGAAGCTCTATGACTTGCATAAAGATATGGATTTTCGTGTCACCAGCACCGGTAGATTACCCGGCTTTCCGGAATATAAGATAAGGGATAAGGTGCGTTTCAGACAAAGGGGAAGTCTAAAGGCCCTCTCTCCTGCCTATGCTATTCAGATAACTCCCCGCTTTTCAGTCGGGGCAACCTTTAATATCTGGACAGACAGGCTTTTCTGGAACAACGATTGGACGACAAAAACCGAGGAGTCTTTTTCTGGAATTGGTGTGACGGGAACCACCTATAGAAACAAAAGGTTAAGAAAAGAAAGCTTTTCCCACTTTAAAGGGTTCAATATGAACTTTGGCTTCCTCTGGGATATAAATCCCACCATTACCATAGGGGCTGTGTTTAAAACACCCTTTAAGGCCAGTTTTCACTACCGATACCAGGAGACACAAAAGGTTGAACAGCCCGCTATTGGTAAAATTATGACAAGCAGTGTAAAATTTTCAGAACATCGTGAGCTTAAGATGCCCATGTCGTATGGATTGGGAATAGCTGTCAGGTTGTCTAATATTTTGACTCTTTCTTTTGATGTCTATCGTACCAATTGGTCACGTTTCTTCATGGAAGATAAAGACAATCACGATACTTCGCCCATCAATGGAGTTCCGAGGAAACACTCACACGTGCATGATACTACTCAGCTCCACCTGGGGGGTGAATATCTCTTGATGCTGGAGAAGACCATCATTCCGCTTCGAACCGGTTTGTTCTATGATCCTCAGCCTTCACAGAAACACCCTGATGATTTCTTTGGTTTCAGTTTGGGGTCAGGTGTAATGCTGGGAAATCACGTGCTGCTCGACTGGGCATATCAGATGAGATACGGGCATAATGTCAGTGGTGGCAGTTTAGGAGGCATTGCTGATGCCAAAGCTGATGTTATCCAGCATAAATTGATGGTATCGATGATTTATCACTTTTAAAATAGGACACAGATTTTCGCAGATACCCGCAGAAAAATATTTTCTGTCAGGGTTGCATTTACACAAGACTTTTCTGTAAGACTATAGCGAGGAGTATTATAAGTTTTGTAGAAAAATGAATAATCATATCAAGTAGTTCTTTAAATTTAGGATCTTGATAATCTGCGCTTACCCCATTAGATAAAATATCTGAATTTTCACATTATACTTTTTTGTATTGAATTACCTAAAATGCATAAAAGGCATTAGCCAATTAATATGACGAGGTGAATCTGTGTCCAATAAAGTGAGCATTTAAAATGCAACATTTCTTTATGGCCTTTAAGAGATTTGTCCTTCCTTCTTTTCTTTTTCTTACCCTTTGTCTTGTCAGTTGCCAGCATGGTTCTTCCCCTGAAAAGAAAGGCAAATATATTAAAGAAGGAAAAGATTATGGTGTAACCAAGGGCCTTTTTCGGGAGCGGTGGTGGAATTTTTATGAGAGGGGATGTTCCTTTGCCTCGGGAGAATTTTGGAATGAAGCCATTTCTGATTTCAGGGAAGCCTTAAAGCAAAGGAACAAGGACGGATACAGGGCTAGAACCTACGGCATGCACTTTATAGACTACTTTCCCCACAGGGAACTGGGTATTGCCTATTACTGTACCGGCCAGCATCCTGAAGCAGTTGAGGAGCTTACCGCTTCTCTTTCTCAGGTTGAGACTGCCAAGGCAAAGTACTTTTTAAATAAGGTGCGGGGAAAGGTTTTAAAGAAAACGGAAAGAGATAAGCAACCTCCTGTGATTACCAATCTCTCACTGAGTGACGGTGAGGTAACTAATCTTTTTGATGTGGAGCTTAGCGGTGTAGTAGAAGATGACACATTTGTTTCCTCTATTATTATCAATGGTTCTCCTCTTTTTATTGAGCTTTCAAAAAGGAAGATTCCGTTTAGCCAGGAGATATCGCTAGAACAGGGTGAGAATCTCATTCGCGTTGAGGCAAAAGATCTTGCAGGGAAGGTTACTACCCTGAAGATTAAGGTGCTGGTTGACAGAGAGGGGCCTCTGGTTGCGATTAATGAACCTCTGGAGGATGAAATAATACGTAGCAACAAAGTAACCGTTAAAGGTTTCCTCTGGGATGAGAGTGGGATTGCTTCGTTTACACTTAAGGGGAAGGAGTTAGTGTTGAAAGGCAAAAAGGAATCTTCTTTTAGCCAGGAGGTTGTCCTCACAGAGGGAAGGAATAGTTTACCATTTGAGGCAAGGGACAGTGCCGGTAACCTCACTAAAGGTGAGATCCATCTGATATATGATCAGAAATCTGGTACCCCTAAAACATGTTCAGTCCCTCTTGTAAGGCTTGCCTTTCTCGACGGTGTTGTTATTGACTCAGGCGCTTATCCCCTTCTTGCCAGGGCTGCAAACAGTGACCACTCACCTCCCTCAATAAGGCTAAAGGAACTTACCGATTCCCAGACGGTTTACTATGATACTATCTTCATTGAGGGGAGTGTCGCTGACCGGAGTGAAGTTAGAGAGATTACGATCAATAATACTCCTCTAAGGATAAGACCGGCGAGAAATCTTTTCTTCAACTATCTGGCTCAATTGCAGGAAGGAG
>JAZFSJ010000381.1:0-6863 GCA_036446115.1 Thermodesulfobacteriota bacterium
AAGATAAGAATTGGAATATGGTTTATCGTGCTTACCGGATTCCCTACGAATGGATTCCACAACTGGAAAAGCCAAAGGAAACAGCTGTGATCCCTCCTGACCTTTCAAAGTTCAAAATCAAGCCAAAAAAAGAAACCATATATTAGACAAAGCATAGTCATAGTCAAAGTTAGTTTAAGGCTTTATTTTGATAGAAGCCCATGGACAAACTTTTGTCCAGTACTATCGATTATAACAAAGCCTGTTCCCAACGTGTCTTGACACCGATTATCCTCAAACTTATACTATATCGCTCTATAGGTTGTTAATAGAAGGAGTTATTAATGTCAGCACAAAAGAAAGCGAGTGGACTAAAAGGAGCAGATGAGTATTATCAGGATTACTGCTTTAGAGCCAGAGAGCTGAAGGCTCAGGGAAAGAAAATAATTGGCTATTTGTGTGCTTTTACTCCTCTTGAGATTATAACGGCTGCAGGCTTTATTCCATTCCGGATAAAGGGAGATGTCAATGAGCCAATCACTAAGGCCGACTCTCAGATGGAAACCCATGTTTGCCCTAGAATACGCAGTTGCTTTGATATGTCTCTCAAGGGCAATTATGAATTTCTGGATGGTCTGGTTATACCACATGCATGTGATAGTATCACCCGGAGCTACAGCATCTGGAGATATAGCCTAGATTTGCCATATTCTCACTTTATTAATGTGCCCCATAAGACCCTAGGGCCATCATTGGAGTTCTTTAAAAACGAATTGGCTACATTTCAAAAGAGCCTTGGGAGTTTTGGAGACAAGGAGATAACAGATGATGCTTTAGCTCAAGCGATTTTTCTTTATAATAAAAATAGAGCTAAAGTGAAAGAGATGTATGAATTCAGGAAATCAAATCCTCCTCTGATCACAGGAACAGAAGTGACCAAAGTTTTAGTCGCTGCTATGGGTCTACCCATACAGGAATCTATTGAGCTATTAAGCAGTGTCATTGATGAAGTCAAACAGAGAACCTCGACTCCAGCAAAAGAATTGCCTCGGATCATGGTGATTGGCGGCGAGATTGATGGTGACACTTTTATAAAAATGATCGAGGATAGTGGAGCCAACGTAGTTTTCGATGAATTATGTCCAGGAACTAGAGAGCACTGGCCAGATATTAAACAAACGGAAAATCCCCTGGATGATATAGCTGAGCGGCATCTGAAAATAAACTGCCCCCGGACTTGCAGGGAAAAGACAGGAGCAACTTACCAGGACGATTTGGAGGGAAGATTTGGCAACATTGGTCGCGGCATAAAGGATTTTAAGGTTGATGGTGTTGTCCTCTATATTCTAAAGTACTGTGATCCCTTTGGTTTCGAGGTGCCGGCCATGAAGACTTATATAGAATCACTAGGAACTCCCGTGCTGTACCTTGAGGATGAACACTCCATGGCAACCATTGCCCGTATGCGGACCAGAATTCAAGCATTCCTGGAAATAATTGAACAGTCATTATAGACGGGGATAGGAGAGACAAATGACTGAAGAAAAGAAACCAGAACAAAAAAGGGAAAGAAGGAGACATGCTACCGAGGCGGCAGGCAAAATTGGTCCCATGGTCAAAGAATATTTTGGAAGGACACTAAGAGCTGAAGAAGAAGGGAATCCGCTGGCATATACCTTTATCAACTGTTGCTACGATGAGATTATTAGAGCCATGGATATTGTCCCGGTATGGTCTGAAAACTTTGCCGGTATATGCGGGGCCAAGCGTGTTGCTCAGAAGTTTTTAGAGAGAGCAGAGGCTCAAAACTTTTCCCGCTCCATGTGTACCTATGCTTTGTGCGGTTTGGGCCATGATCAATGGCGTGAGGAGCTGGGGGAGATGCCTCCAGAATCTCCTTGGGGAGGTCAAGCAAGACCCGATGTTATGTTATCCAGCGGCCAGATATTGTGTGACCCGAGAAATAAGTGGTATCAGGCTCTCCAGCAATATATGCCCGATGTCCCCGTTCATAATGTATGCCTTCCGTGGCCACTTTATGAAAAAGATGTCAATCATCACGAGGTCGAGGATTACTACATTAAATATATAAAAGAGGAACTCAGAGATCTGATCAGATTTCTTGAAAAGCAATTGCATAAGAAGATGGACTGGGAAAGACTGTCTGAGATTGTCGATCTAACTGACAGAACTTGGAATATGGTTATAGATTCCTATGAACTGCGCAAAGCCGTGCCTACTCCAATGGGCACCGGGGATGCGATGAATACTATGGTACCCATGACATTTATGATGGGAACTCAAGAAGCCTATGATTTCTATAAGGATTTGTATGAAGAGCTAAAACTCAAGATAGACAACAAGGAGGGAGTAATCTCAGATGAGAAGTACAGGCTGATTTGGGCTGGAGGTTTGCCATCATGGTTTGCTTTAGGCGACTTTAACTACTTTAACAGCAAGGGAGCTGTATTCCCGGTAGAGACTACATATCGCATAGTCGAAAGGATTGATCGTCTTGATTTACCCCAAACCAATGACCCCCTGGAGCATTTAGCTTGGAGATGGGTAAGGAACTGGACTTATTGGTATGATAAAGCCCGAAAGCGTCCTGGATCAGAACCTGATATTGAGCGGATAATTCAATATATTGAAGAGTACAAGATAGATGGAATTGTGATGCATGAAACCTTTTCTTGCCGTACTTGGCATGTGGGTTTAATCTGGCAATTGAATCAGATAGCAAAAATATACAAGCCTATTCCCACAATGATAATAGGAAAGGACGGAAGGGAGGAGCAAGTTTATAAAGAGCTTCCATCACTAATCCTGGAAAGTGATATTATAGACATTAGCTCATATAATGAAGCTGATACTAGAGCCAGGATAGATACTTTTATTGACATCTTAGATGTAGGTAAAAGCAAAAGAGAATAAATTTTCAGGTTATTAATGTACCTGGATTATTCACGAGTCAAGGTTGCCGTAGATGCGAGGCGCGGCGGATGAAGCTGTGGTATTTCACCGCAAATCCGTCGCAACAAAGCAGATGCGGTGAGATTGGCTCGCCTGAAAGGTAAAAAATGTCGATTATAAATAGAAGGGACATGGAGGAAGGAATATTCAGAGTGATTTGCCAGAAAACCAAAGTAAAACTGTGATATTGCTTGCGTTGAATAAACATCGACATTTTTTATGAATAGTTCAGGTGTATTAGTTATGGGGAGTTGTGTTAAATCTGGCTAGAATGTTTTTATTCATAGAAGATAAAAGATGATGGCAGAGTATTTTTCCGGAATTGATATAGGCTCTACAATGACCAAAGTGGTGATAATGGCCGAGGATATTATTGCTTCGGTCATTGGGCCAACCGGTGCTGAACACAGGAAATTAGCTAATAGGGTAATGGAGGAAGTACTGGCAAAGGCGAAACTATCCTTTGATGAGATAACCTATGTAGTAGCTACTGGATATGGGAGAATTAGCGTCCCTTTTGCTGATAAGCAGATAACCGAGATATCCTGCCATGCCCGGGGGATTAAAAGCCTCCTGCCAAAAGCAAGAACAATCATTGAAATAGGTGGTCAGGATTCTAAAGGGATTAAGTTGAGTAATGGCCAAATTGTGAACTTTGTAATGAATGACAAATGTGCCGCCGGTACGGGCAGATTTCTTGAGATGACTGCGGAGGCGCTTGGTGTAAAACTGGATAATATTGGCCGGCTGTCTTTGGCGGCTAAGAATGATGTGCCGATCAGCAATATGTGCACTGTATTTGCTGAGCAAGAGGTAGTAGGCAAGCTGGCTGAGGGTGTCCCGGTAGAAGATTTGCTGGCAGGCTTGCATAAAGCTATAAGTGCGAGAATCATTAGCATGGTGAGTCGGCTAAAAATAGAAAGGGATGTGGTTGTAACTGGAGGAGGAGCCAAGAACATAGGATTGGTCAAAGCGCTTGAGATTAAGCTGGGCTTCCCAGTGCTGTTACCTCCCGAACCGTTGCTCACAGGAGCCATAGGCGCTGCCCTAATTGGTAAGGATATGGTGCAAAAGGCAGCCAAAAAAGGTGTTCCGCTGGTCAGAAGCGAACGTCGATTACGGGAACTATCAATATTTACTTAAATCCATAAATTTTGAGGAAGAGTATTTTGTGAGAACAAGAAGGCTAATATAATGGTTTATGTTGCCGGAATCGATATTGGGTCAGCCTTTTCCAAAGCATTAATATTAGCCAGTTCTAAAGTAGTGTCATATCATATCCTTCCCTCAGGGGGAAACTACAAGAAAACTGTAGACAAGGTAGTAAATAAAGCTTTAAAAAAAGCTGGCCTATCTCTTCAGGATATTAACTTCACTGTATCAACAGGTTACGGAGCATCCAATGTTTCCCATAGCGACGAGTCAGTGAGTGATATATCCTGCCAGGGCAGGGGAATATCCCATTTATTCTCCTCGGCCAGGACTGTTGTTGATATAGGAGGGCAATTCAGCAGGGTTTCCAGAATAGATGAAAGAGGGAGAGTTACAGGATTCTTACTGAGCGAAAAGTGTGCTGCCGGGAGCGGGAGGTTTTTGCAGGTGATTGCCCGCGTGTTACAAATAGACCTTAAGGAAATTGGTGAGCTGTCTCTCAAATCTAAGAAAAGGATTGACTTTAATACGGGATGTGCTGTGTTTGCTGAGACTGAGGTTGTATCCCGAGTGGCTGAGGGAGCGAGAAAAGAGGACATCCTTGCTGGAATGCATAGAGCTCTGGCAGCTAAAATTCAGGTCCTGGTGGAGAGGGTAGGATTAAAGCGAGATTGTGCCCTGATTGGTGGCGGTGCCAAGGATATCGGATTGGTTAAAAGCATTGAGGAGAAACTGGGTTTTAACCTTTTGGTTCCAGAGGAACCCCAGATTATAGCTGCTCTCGGTGCGGCCTTGATAGCCGAGGAAAAGTTGGCCTCAGTTGGGAAAACATAGAGCAAGTGGGAGGGGGATCAATACATATCTCCTTTCAAAGGGAATTGTAGCAAGAATAACAAAGATTCTTGATAATGAATATTTGTTTCAAGTATAATTGGCCTGGATTAGTCACGAGTCGTGGTTGCAGTAGCTTCGAGGAGCAGGTCATGGAGCTGAAGTCCGGCGATGTTGTAGAGTTGGAAATTGAAAAATTAGGCATTTTACGAACAAAAATTATCGAGTCCTAGTTATAGTAAAGAAATAACAGTGACAAATTATTGAAAATGAAAGAAGTGTTATAATTTAGGCTTAAAGGAGGATAGAAATGGGTGCAAAAATTTGTGATTTGTCCCAACCTTTTGGGCAAATGACCCCTTTGTGGCCTTTTCCAGGGAAAAGGCAGGATATTATTCTGCAGCGAGCAGAGTACCATGAGCGATTCCGAAAGAGAAGTACGATATACACTGGGACATTACATCCTGCAACTCACATGGATGCTCCAATTCATGTCATAGATGGAGGCATGACACTTGACCAAATTCCATTGGAAAATTGTTACGGGACAGGTGTGGTGGTTGATTTTCGCAACATGCAAGATAAGAAGTGGTATTTAATTACTTCTGAAGATTTTGAAAAGGCAACACCCAAAATTGAGAAGGGAGATTTTGTTGTTCTCAATACTGGATGGCATAAATTGTGGAGGGTAAAAAACTACGATTATTTTAATTACTTTGCGGGACTTACCAAGGATGGGGCCGAGTGGTTGGTAAAGAAAGGGATCAAGGCCATTGCCGTGGATCACGGCGCAATGGACAGTCCCCTGTGGCACTATAAACTTTCCGAAAATATGCCCTGGCTGGACAGGGAATTTAGACAAGAGACGGGGAGAGATCCAGATAAAGAGTTTCCAGAATATGAGCCCTGCCACCGGATTCTTTTAGGAAACGGGATCGTATGCATTGAAAATGCCGGTGGTGATATAGATGCCGTAACTGGAAAGCGCGTTACTTTAGCCGCATTTCCCTTCCGTTTAGAACAGGGAGATGGTTGTATGGTAAGGCTTGTGGCTATAGTAAAAGAGTAAACTAGCTGAGAACCTTTCTGCTAGAGCTAGCGCTCAAAACATCAAAGATGTAGAGGAGAGTTGCCATGTTTAGATTAGACAGCAAAATAGCCATTGTCGTTGGAGGTGCAGGCGGTATTGGAGAAGCCTGTGCACTCGCATTAGTTCGCCAAGGTGCAAAGGTTGTTGTCGCAAGCCGGAATTTAGAAAGATTAAGGGATACAGCTCAAAAGATCCAGTCAGAAACCGAGTCAGAAGCCGTGGTATTTCAGGTTGATGCTACTGATGAGAAGAGTGTAAATCAATTAGCTGAGCAGGTAGTAAATAAGTTTGGGCCCCCTGATATACTTCTGAATGCGCAAGGAATGACTTTGAAAAGACCTGCAGTTGATTTTCCCGTACAGGATTGGGACCAGTTATTTGCGGTCAATGTTAGAAGTGTGATGTTGACTTGCAGAGCCTTCGGAAAGGTTATGATTGGGGAAAAAAGAGGAAAGATCATCAATCTTTCATCGGTCAGGGGGATACGAGGAACGGATGGTGAGAATGTTGGTTACGGCGCGACTAAGGGTGCGGTCGATATGATTACCAGAATGCTAGCTGCTGAATGGGCACCTTATAATATTAATGTCAATGCAATTGGCCCTTCTTTGGTGATGACAGATTGGATAAAACGTGCTGTAAAACCTGAACGACTACAAAAGTTTTTGGAAAGATGTCCGCTTAAGAGATTAGGCACTCCTGAAGATGTGGCAGCAGTGTGTGTGTTTTTAGCCTCTCCAGCAGCAGATTTTATCACAGGTCAAATCCTATATGTTGACGGAGGATTGACTGCTGTTGGTTAAACTGGGTGTGACAGGGTAATGGTTCTTTCAAAAAA
>JAZFSJ010000382.1:0-2407 GCA_036446115.1 Thermodesulfobacteriota bacterium
TGGGCCATCTTTATGCTCTTTTCGAGATCTTCAAAATTTTTAAAATGGGGGCTGGTTCCAAGGGTGGGGTTGTCTTCCTGTCTTCTGTTTAAAGATGCAGAAACGGTATATCTGTTTCTCCAGTCATCCAGCAGGACACCACAATAAAGTTCATCTGCTCCTGCTGAAATTACATCTTCAACTTCGTCACACCGACTTACGGGGGAAAGTATTTTAATCATATCTTCAACTGGTAAAATGATACGTTTTTCACTCCTTGCGGCCTTAACTAAAGAAAGCCCGAACAGGGCCCTCTTTAGTTAAGCTTTTAAAAAACTATTCCACTATTCCCGGGAACTACGACTACCCTGGAGCAGGAATCTTTATAAATTCAGTACATCTTTTACTTCTTGCTACTTCATGGCCTGCTTAACTATTTCAATTAAGCTATAGACCTTCATTGATTCGCCCATTGAGTCGATGGCATCTCTTAAATGGGTTTCACACCAGGGACAGGCACTCACAATAGCACTCGCTCCCGTGGTCTTTGCTTCCTCAATTCTTTCTTGTCCGGTAGAAAGAGCAAACTCAGGGAAGGCAGACTTAGCTCCTGCCCCTGAACCACAACACCAGGAGTACTCTTTGATGCGTTCCATCTCCACGAGCGTCAACCCTGGAATCGCACGCAGGATCTCCCGCGGTGCGTCATAGACACCATGAACACCACGATTAAGTTCTCTCGGGGGATCAGTCAAACCCCACTCAATCCTTTTCCCTTCCCAGTGCTTGTAAGGCTCCCCTCTCCGCCCAAGATGGCAGGGATCGTGATAGGTTACTTTCATGTCCATATTTTTAGTGAGTTTTATCTTACCTTCTTTGATGAGACCATTAATATACTCCGTTGAATGCACTACCTGATAATCCAGATTAGCGGTATCCGTCTTTAGATAACGGGCATATTTCTCACCAAAGGTCATAAAACATCCGGGGCAGTTGGTAACAATGGTTTTAACCCCCGCATCCTTGAACATCTTTAGATTCTTATCTGCTATCTCTGCAAAACTCTTCTTGTCTCCCACATTGTCACAAATACCACCACAACAAACCTCCTTGGCTCCCAATATGCCAAAATCAATCCCCGCCTTTTTAAATATCTCAGCACTTCCCTTAGGGATAACATCTACTCCTGGTTTATAGGCGTAGGTGCAGCCGACATAGTAGAGAACTTCAGCCTTTTCTTTTGGCTTACTCAAATCCTTTATATCTAACTTTCTAGCCCAGTTAGCCCTCCGGGTACGGGGTTGTTTCCACACATTATCATACTGTTGAATACTGGTAATAAACTCCTTGTGGGCGGGAAGGGGACCATAACCTTTTTCACACGCCTCTTCTCTCAATGCATCCAGAACACCGATGATGTCTAAATCCATCACTCTTTTACAGTTGATATCACAGGCTGCACACATGGGACAACGGTAGATGATTTCCAGAAGCTTTTCAGTCGACTGCTCCCAGTTCAACTCACCCTTCAGCAGTCCGGTTGCAATATCATTTTTACCCTGTGCCGCATAGCAGTCAAATTTCCCATATACCAGAGAGGGACAGCTCTTAGAAAAGCGGTGACTTTTCACCTCCCAGAGGTGTACCCATTTACAGGTTGAACATCTTTGACAATGACTGGCATCATATTCTATCTTTTCCAGGGCCATACTTTATCCTCCGTTAAGTTATAATTATATAATAATCATTCAGATTGAGGTTTAATCGATCACTTTCTTTTTTACTCACTATTGAAACATACTATACTTATTATTATACAGCTATTTACGTTCAATGTACCTGCCCTTGGTCACCAGATTGATAGCATTTATACCTTTATTTGTCAAGTCCATTCAAAGAAATCGAGGAAATCGACTGGCCCGGAAAAAAATTATGGCAATGTAACAACTTAGCCACCATATGCACTATAATCGGTGGTATGAAACGTAAGTAAATTTGTTGCGATATTTACTTAAAAAGGTCTGTTTTTTTTTGATTATTAGACAGCTCTGTTTTATCCCCCGACCACACATCCCTAAGAGAAAAGGCGGTCAGAGGAAAAATCCTTAAACCGCCTTTCTTGTCAAAGCCTTATTTTTCAAGTCCTATTCAAATTAGCCTTTTGCCAAAGAAGTTTCAGGATCGATAGACAGCCCATTGGAAATTCAGACCAGCTTTTCCGGATGCTCCAGAAGGTCTTTCAATTCAATGCCAAACTCAAAAGGCTTTTGTCCATCCAGAATCCGGTGATCAATCTGGCCAACTAAATATACCGATAGCCTAACCGCTGGTTTATCATCAACTACCAATACCCTTTTGGAAATTCCCCCTACCGACAACAAAAACGCCGTGGAAATTGTGTTGGGTATATGGTATTCCCCTAAAGGAG